>CAOJND010000001.1 GCA_948439445.1 uncultured Eubacteriales bacterium
GGGAGATGGCCGCAAAGTCAGCGGACAGACCGCCATTGGCACGCAGGGTATCCAGATAGCTGCGGATGCGAGCAGTGCTGCTGGTCTGATAGTACTCCGGCAGCTTCGCGCCAGTGTACTGGTTGGCGCCCAGAACCGCCATGGACTCGCCAGCAATTGTATTCACCGTATCGGTGTGATACAGCGGATAGTCCAGATCGGTAAGAGCCTTCTCGCTGATGTCATCATACGCAGTAGCCATATCAAAGATAGGCGCCTGGTTGAAGTCGCCACGGAAGCCCATGAAGGGCAGGCCCACATTCTGTGCACCGTTGATGCCGGTCAGAGTCACAAAGCCTTCCACGAACATGCCGTTGGGATACTTGGCGTCGAAAGCGGCCATCGCTTCGGCGTCCAGGGTTACGGAGACAGTGATCTTCACCGCAGTCTCAGAATCGACCACGATCCGAGCGGCCGTGGTGCCCTCAGTGTAGGAGTTGATGTTGTCGGAATCTCTTAGCATTACGCCACCGGCGGTGACGTTGGTCACCTTCATGGTGCCGGGCAGAGGATCGCCAGTGCAAGCGGCACCGCCAACCAAGATAACACGGTCATTGGAAGTAGTAGTGGAATCGGTCTGCAGAACAGCCGCCACATCATAGATCACGGGGCTGGCGCCATAATTGGTCAGGTTAAAGGTAATGTCGAAGGTATCGCCCACCTTGTCGCCCAGGTTGACCTTCGCACGAGGCGCATTGCCAGTTGCGGCATCATACGCCACATCGTTGCTCAGTACAACGTAGCTGTTCATGGCGTTGGCCACGTTGATCATGCCGGCACCCTGACGGCGCGGGCTGAAATAGTGATTAGAGCTATCGATGTAAGGAATCGCAGTGCTGGCAGCCAACTGGTTCACCAGGCAGTTGTACTCAATGGTGCCAGGCTCCACGCCGAACACATCCAGGTTGTCGTCTACGTACTGCTGGATCAGGATGAATGCGCCTTCTGCATTGGGGGAAGCCATGGAGGTGCCGCTCTTGGAAGACAGAGCCGTATCAGAAGAAGCGCCGGTGGAGTAGATGCTGCCGCCGGGGGCCATGATATCGGGCTTCATATCCAGGGATTCAGAAACACCCCAAGAGGTGAAGGAGGAAGGACCGCTGTCAGGATAATCCCGGTTAGAGGGAACCGCGGAAGAGGCAAAGGAAACAGACACAGTGGTGCCAGCCTTCAGTGCGTCTACCAGAGCGGTATAGCCAGCGGAACCCATGTAGCCAAAGGTGGGAAGTTCATCCACCAGATACCAGTAAGAAATGGCGCTGTTGCTGGTGGAGGTATTGCCAATGATGGCGCCAATGGCACCAGCCTCTGCCACATTCTCAATCTTCGTATAGTCGCTGGTAGAACCGCCGCGCATCATCACAGCGATCTTGCCGGTCAGAGCGCCTTCCAGGGCGGTGGCGCCGGTGGCGGCCAAAATCTCATCCGCGCTACCATTGCCAACGGCAACCAGATCCGCATTGGTGTAAGTACCGGGCAGAGCAACACCTACCATGGTAGTGTTGTTATCGGTCAAAGAGTACTCGGTTGCGGTGCCGTCAACCGTCACAGTAGCGACAGTTGTGTTGATCGCCTGAATGAAACCAGTGCCCTGGGCAGAGGCCACGGTCATGGGGCTATACAGATCGCCGGAGAAACCAACCTTGGAGCTGTTGGGCAGGACGGTGGTGTAACCGTTGACCAGAGCGCCGGAATGGCTATCGCGGGCATCGTTGCCGGCGGAAACACAGACGGAGATGCCGGCAGCGGCGGCGCGGTTATAAGCCTTCTGATAACCGGCCTGTGCGTAGGTATTCATGGTAGTGAAACCATTGGGAATGCCAAGGGACAGGTTGAAGGAGTTGACGCCCAGGGTAACGGCATCGTCCAGCGCGGCAAAGACTGCCTCGTCACATTCCTGACCATTGGGATCGTCTTCACAGAAGACCTTGAAGAACATGATCTGCGCATCGTACGCGCCGCCCAAAATCTTATTCACTTCCGTGATCACATTGCCGGGGCCGGCGTTGCCAGCAGCAATACCAGCAACATGGGTGCCATGGGAGCTACTATCGCCGTCCCAAGCGTCCATATCGCCGCAGGAATAGTCCACAGCAAAGGGGACCTTATCCTTGTTCCGAGCGTCGGTGCCAAACACGCCCTTCAGGAACTGCGCCTGCATTTCCTCACTAAAGCCGGTGGCATGCTCGTTGTCTTCCTCGGCCCAGCCGTGGAACCAGCAGCCCCAGTCGGACACGAACAGGTTCAAGCTGTCCTGGTTGGCAGTAACGGTATCCAGCAACCGCTTCTGGGTCATGTAGTTGCTCAGCTCGCCAGCCTCGCCGGCAGCCTTCACAGCGGGATCCATGTACTGGAACATGTCATGGGTATAACGCAGGCTGGAATCAAACACGCCAACAATCTTGCCAGCGCCGGTATAGCCAGCGTCCCATGCGGTCTGCAGGCCCATCTGATTGACGGAACCAGTATCAGAATACAGGCTCTCAGCAGAGAAGGGAGCCATCTCCTCTTCTACAGTGTCAATAGCAGTGTAGGTCTGCGTCATGTACACATCTGCAACACCAGCCAGGCTCTTAATGGTCTCGATGTCCTTATACTGCACCTTGGCGGCAAAGCCGTTGAGCAGGTTGGTGTAGTGATACTTAAAGGTCGCCTTGTTATTGATGGCATTGATCTGCACCTGCAGGTCGTTCTGCACGTCAACCATGTCGGCACGGTAAGCAGCAACCGTTGCATCGGTGGAGTAACCAACGCTATTGCTGCGGAACAGGGAAGCAAACTCGTTTACATCCAGGGTGGTCTCGCCTTCCAGTTCCACGATTACCGTGACCCATTCGTTCGGAGCGGTCGTCTGAGCAGCAGCCTCAGAGACGGTCATTTCGTCCAGAATGTTCGCAGCTGCCTTCGTGGGATTGACAGCAGCCACTGCGGGCAGCAAGCCAACCATCATAGACAGGCTTAGCGAACAGGCCAGGAACTTCTTCAGCCAATTCTTCTTCATGTTTTTGATCTCCTTTTCATTTTTTTCAAAAAAGCTCTTTGGCTCTGCCTTCCTACCCTGATGGAATGCAGTGCCTCTGAACTAATTTGCGGGGAAATCCGGCACCAAAACAGCCCGGGTGTCTGGGGCTTCCAGTGCCCTTTGCCTGCTCCTATGGGATCGGCAAAGCCATATGATCCATCTTCAAACTGTCCACAGTCAATGGATATATGTATAATACATGATACTCTTTTTTCTTCCCACTGTCAAGTTTGCATGGAAGATTTCTCAAATTCTAGCAGTTTTATAAATTGTTAACTACATTTTTCAGTTTATCCTAGTAAATTTGTATAACTGTCATGAATCCCCCAAAGAGCATTTTTGAAAATTTATCCTTCCTTTCATAAATAATCCACGCATTCCTACCTTGCTTTCTGGAAAGATTAGAGATTTCTTACGCGAAACAGGAAGGTTTTTAGGGCTGCATGTCCTCTTCTTGCGCACACCGTCCACCTGAAAAAATCATAAACGCCAGCAGAGAATTGATCGGTAGAAAAAGCGTTCATGCTTATATTACCTGTCAACAGTTTACCTTGATGTTACGCGCTTTGTATGTTATACTCTGCCTATATGTATTCCTATTAAAATAGGTTCACCATTTGGAAATTGGAGGTATACAGAATGAAGGCAATTCGCAGATGTTGGACAAATTGCGTTTCTTATTTTAGAAACTTTTCAGCACTGAATTTCGCTTTTCTGCTTCTTGCGGGTATTGTTAACGCGATTGGCGTCACAATCTTTATTGCACCGGTTCAGCTGTATGACAGCGGCATATCAGGAACCTCTATCCTGCTTTCTCAGATCACGCCGGAATATCTTTCATTGTCGTTCTTCTTGCTGATTTTGAATATCCCTCTGCTAATGTACGGTATGAAAAAGCAAGGCGTGGTCTTTACCGTTTACGCAATCTTTGCCGTTTCTACATATGCTGTCACAGCATGGCTGATCACCGATGTGCTGCCGGTTGATGTAAGTATCGCCTCGCCTTTAGCAGGAACAGATTTATTTTTGTGCGCAATTTTCGGCGGAATCATCTCCGGAATTGGAAGTGGCATAGCCATCCGATATGGAGGCGCGATGGATGGAATTGAGGTAATCGCCGTTATTTTTGCAAAAAGAATCGGTATGTCCGTAGGCGTTTTCGTCATGATTTTCAATGTTATGCTTTATATTATCTGCGGAGTTGTTTTGGGAAGTTGGATTCTTCCACTCTATTCCATCGTCACTTATGCGGCGGCTTCCAAAACCGTCGATTTTGTGGTAGATGGATTAGATCTTGCAAAATCTGCGATGATTGTCACCACAAAACCAGATGAAATTGGCAAGGCTATTTCCAATGAGTTCAAAATTGGATTGACCGTGATTCCCGCAACAGGTTTCTATTCCGGTGAGCAAAAAACGGTCCTATATGCCGTGGTCAATCAATTTCAAATTACAAGATTGAAAAAAATGATTCAGTCCATCGACAAAGACGCCTATGTAACCATTGCGTTGGTTTCGGATTTGATTCATGGCAGCAAGGATCGGACATAGCGTTTCTTACAAATGCAGGCAATCCGTTTAACTGGCACAATACAATTTCATATCATAGCGTAAAGCGGCGTACCTGCCCCACACTGGGAGAGCAGAAACGCCGCTTTTATGTCCCTTTTGTTTTACAGCAATGACAGATCGTGCATAGACTGAAAAAGCGTCTGGGTGCGATTTTTGTAGGACATGCAAAGACAGCGATTTCATTATCGTCCATGCATGCGCCGTCTATATTCACTGGGGGTACTGCCTTTCAACGCCCGGAATATCTTGGAAAAGTAACTCATCTCTTGAAATCCACATGCCGCCCCAATGTCCGAAATCTTTTGATCGGTAGACGCCAGCAGCTCTGCCGCCTTCTGGATGCGAATTTGCTTGACGTACTGGATCGGCGTACTGCCAATCATACTCCGAAAGCACCGTAGGCACTCATTTTCACTGAGGTTGACGCTCTGCGCGATTTTGGCAAGCGTCAATTCCTCATCATAGTGCTCCTGAATATACTGGAGCATGCTCTTGATCCGATCCCCATCTCTCAGCGTTTTCTCTGAGGGCCTTTTTTCTGCCACAGGGCGGTTCTTTGTCAGAAGGAAAATAAACTTGGAAAGCTCCTCTCGCATTTCAAATTCAAATCCCTCTGCTTCCGATACACAGGCCTGCCAAGCCTTCCAAAGCGCCTCGGAGGCGGCCTGTTCCCATGGCTCTGTGTTGGAAAAGTGGATACAGGTATGGCACGGATCGCTAAGTAATGGCTCCAGGTATTTTTGCCAGAGGATGCTGTCCACACTGCCGCCCACTAGACGGGGATGAAACACCACAATACGCAGACCACAGGTCTCTTCTCCCTCGCGCCAGATCCCGTGCACGGCACCAGCATTGATAAAAACGCCGTCCCCTCGCTCTGCCAGATAGACCTGGCCATTTACAGCTACACGGGCAATCCCAGATTCTACAACCAGAATCTCCAGTTCATCGTGCCAGTGCCATTCCACTGCCCCCTCGGTAATATTGTCATAATAACAGGCCACGGGAAATAGCGGTGTGCCATGTTGGACCAATTCACGCCCCTGCTGGTCGGTGGCAATTGGCATACACATGCTCAAAGCCATCCCATTTCACCTCCTGGTGATTTTATCATATAAACTTGTGGATTTTATTCTAACATTTCCACTCATTATGTGATATTATCATATCAGAGTTCAGGAGGGAATGCAAGATGGTTCATCTTCTTTTGTCCGTAATTTATTTGTCATTTATCAGCCTTGGCCTGCCGGATTCTCTTTTAGGCGCGGCATGGCCTTCCATGTATCAAAGTCTTGGCGTGCCCATATCTTATTCTGGCGTAATTTTCTTCCTTATCTCAGCAGGGACCGTCGTTTCCAGCCTGCAAAGCGACCGGCTTACCCGGAGGTTGGGGGCCGGAAAGCTGACAGCCATCAGCGTTGGCATGACCGCAGCAGCGCTTCTTGGGTTTTCTTTCAGTCGCTCTTTTTGGATGCTGTGCCTTTGGGCAATCCCCTATGGCCTGGGCGCGGGAAGTGTGGATGCAGCATTAAACAACTATGTGGCAATTCACTTCACCAGCCGCCACATGAGTTGGCTACACTGCATGTGGGGATTGGGCGCTTCCCTGGGACCGTATATCATGGGCGCTACCTTGGTCTGGGGCGCAGGGTGGCCGATGGGCTACCGGGTGATTGGTGCAATGCAGTTGGCGCTAACGATCGTGATCGTTGTAAGCCTCCCCCTCTGGAAAACCAAATCGGGTGCCAGTAGCAGGAAAGCCACCTGCCAAAAAGCGCTGACCTTGCGGCAAACGGTAGGACTGCCCGGTGTGAAAGCGGTCATGGCAGCTTTCTTCTGCTACTGCGCTTTAGAGCAAACAGCAAGTCTATGGGCCAGCAGTTATTTGGTGCTACAAAAAGGCATTCCTGCACAGACCGCAGCCAGTTTTGCCAGTCTGTTTTTCATCGGGATGATGGTTGGGCGGGCGTTATGCGGCTTTTTGACCATCAAGTTAAAGGATGCGCAGATGGTCCGGCTGGGACAGGGAATTCTCGCAGTTGGAATTGCCGCTCTCCTACTGCCACTGGGAAAACATGGTGCCCTCGTTGGGCTAATCCTAATCGGCCTCGGCTGCGCCCCCATCTACCCCAGCATAATCCATGCCACGCCGGACTATTTTGGTGCGGATCAATCCCAGGCGGTCATCGGCGTGCAAATGGCAAGCGCCTATATAGGAAACTGCTTGATGCCGCCCCTATTTGGGCTAATTGCCACCCACATTGGTATCTCGATGTTTCCCCTTTATTTGCTGGTACTTTGGGCTTTTATGATATTCATGCATGAATTGCTGCTGAAAAGCAGCGGGAAAGGAGTTTCATATGTTTAAAATTTTGACGATGCCTAACACAGAGAAGTTCTTATCCCTTGTTAAACAAAGCTGTGGCGATGTGCTGCTACACCTACCAGATGGAACCCAGTGTAGCTTAAAGCGGGATCATACCGCCAGACAGATGTTCCGGACCATGCAGCCCGGACGGGATGGTATTTCCATCAGCTTTTCCAACCCTGGCGATACCCCCACTTTCCTGCGGTATTTGATGGAGGCAGTCCTGCGCTAGATTTGCAAACGCGTAGAAAATTGCGCAACATGTTCATCCCGGATTAAAGCTGTGCGTAGGTGATGCAGACAATAGACAGCAAGCCCCCTTATGTTCGGATAATAACCTTACATAAGGGGGTGTTATTCTGCGCAAATGGAATTTTATTCGCCGGCATGCGGTTACACCTTCAATCATACCGGTCACGACCTGATTGAGCTGGGGGGCATTTTTATAGATCGCCAAAGCCCGCTCAATGGTCAGCTCCGGGTCAATGGTTTCCTCAATGCGTTCCCCCGCCAACCAGAGTTTGAAAGGCTCTGCTTTCGGTGATAGGATGGACTGAATCATGCGCAGAAGCTGCCGGGTATCTGCCACATCAGTTTTATATCGCATACCATCCGACGAGAGCATTTTCAGTTATACGATTTTTTCGTGCAACTGCTCCGTACCCTCTGCCTTTAACTTTCGTTTCAAATTGCTCCAATAGCGGCAGGGATTTTCGCTGTCCGCCAGCACCGCCACCACATCTTATCAGGATTTCCCAGCGTGTTCCCTCAGCTCTGCCAAGAGCTCCAGCGCTGTACGGTTCCAAACCGGATGCCGTACATAGGGAGCAATCTGACACAGCGGTTCCAGCACAAATTCCCGTTTTTGCATCTCAATATGAGGAATATGTAATTGCTCATCGTCCAGAATCAAATCGTCATACAGCAGAATATCTAAATCCAGGGTCCGAGGACCCCAGCGAATCATCCGTTCTCGATTCGCCGCCTGCTCAATTTCATTCAAGCGGGAAAGCAATTCGTGGGGTGTCAACAAGGTTCTGATTTTCATTGCGCCATTCAGGAACTTGTCCTGTTCCACCATACCATACGGCTCTGTCACCAGAAAGTCCGAAACCGCTTCTACCCGGCAGCCCCGCGTATGCCGTAGATTCTCCACGCCCATTTCCAGGTATCCTTGCTTGTCCCCCATATTGGACCCCAACGCAATATAGGCCGTATGCCACCCCCGCTCAATCTCCACGGCGACCGTTTTCAAATGCAGTCCAACCGGCGCCCAGGGCTTTTGCACTTGCAGGCGCACCCGCTCTAATCGCTCCGTCTGTAAGAGCAGCTCTTCTGCCAGACGTTCTGCCACCGTTTCCAGCAGATGGTAGGTATGTTCCTCCAGAAATCGTTTGATGAAATGACTGATCTCTCCGTAATGGATGGATTTCGTTAAATCATCTGTCTTTCCGGCCTCTCTGGTAGCGGTATACAGCGTAGCCGAAATGACAAATTTCTGTCCCAATACATTTTCCTCCGGAAATACGCCGTGTTTTGCAAAGACTTCCAGATTTTTAATCTGTATTTGATCCATAGCACCCAACCTCTTATTTTTTCTCTGTTCCGGCGGACAGGATCGCCTCTGCCATCTGAATGGCCCGCCGGTTGGCCTTAACGTTATGGACACGCACAAATGCGTATCCCTTCATAACCGCCATTACCGTCGTAACAAGTGTCCCCTCTTCCCTCTGGTCCGCCGGAAGATCAAGCGCCAATCCAATCACGGATTTCCTGGAAGTTCCCAAAAGAAGGGGGTAGTTCAGTCGCTGAAATCTCTCCATAAAATGAATCGTCTCCAGATTCATTTCGTAGGTCTTTCCAAATCCGATTCCGGGGTCCAAAATAATTTTGTCGTCAGCAATTCCAGCCGCTTTCGCTAATTCCACACACTCTGCCGTCTCGCGCAGCATATCCTCATAAAAATCCGTGTACTCCGCTTTTGCCTTGTTGTGCATCAGACAGCAGGCCGTCTGTGTGCGGGCAATCAAGTCCGCCATCCCGGCGTCATACTTCAATCCCCAGATGTCGTTGACCAGATCTGCGCCGGCCTGTATGGCCGCCTGCGCAACCTTGGCCTTATATGTATCTATGGATACAGGAAGTCCCGTCTCCCTTTTGACCAGCTCGACAACCGGCGCAATCCGTTCAATTTCTTCCTGCTCTGAAATTTGCTGGTGGCCTGGCCTGGTAGACTCTCCACCGATATCCAGAATGTCCGCTCCATCCTTTGCCATCTCCAGCGCGTGAGCCAACGCGGTATCTTTTGTATTCCATTTGCCGCCGTCTGAAAAAGAATCTGGCGTCACGTTCAGAATTCCCATAATGTAGGTATGGCGCGTTGTATCAAATTCCCGGTTCCCAATTTTCATATTGTCTCCTTTTTTGGACCTGTGCCTTAATAGGTAATTTCCAGATTCTTCTTTTCTTCCGGCCAATCACATTGGTCTTGCACCGGACAGGTAAAACAATTTCTAGACAGTTTATCCGCCCAGTAAAACAACGCAGGCAGGGTATTTTTTTCGGCATCTGCCGGTTTTGTCCGATGGCAGAGGATCAGCCGCAGGATATCGGACCGCTCCTGCCGGTCAAAACCGCAGTCTATGAGAATTCCTTCCGCAATCTCAGCGCCTGCCTGCTCGTGCGGGATTTTCCGCTGGTATTGCAGGTGGCGGCCAATGTCGTGCAAAAGCCCTGCCGCATAAACTTGTTCCTGGTTGACCTGCAACCCCTGCTCTGCCGCTAATAGACAGGTCACACGCGCTACATCCAAAAAATGCTCCGGCGTATGCCGGCAAAATTTCCGGCACGCCTCACAGCGGCGGATTTCTGCCAGACAGGCTTGATAATCTGGATGTCTCCAGATTCGATTGATCCGTTCCCTTCTCACAGCTGTGTTACCATAACCAGGAAGCGGTCCTGCAAGTCCTTCTGTTCCTGAAATATACCCAGCGTTGTCAGCGTCACGGTCTTGCTCCCCGGCTTTTTGATTCCGCGCATTGTCATACACGTATGCTCCGCTTCCAGCATAACGATCACACCCTTCGGTTTCAGGGTTTCCGCCACCGCATGTGCAATCTGCGACGTCATTTTTTCCTGAATCTGGGGCCTTCTGGCAAATACATCCACCGTTCTGGCAAGCTTGCTCAAACCTGCGACACGGCCATTCGGTACATAGCCGATATGCGCCTTTCCATAAAACGGCAGTAGATGATGCTCACAGGTGGAGTAAAAGGTGATGTCCTTTTCAATCACCATGTCGTCATTGGCAACCGTAAACTGTTTCTGTAAATGCTTCGCCGGATCTTCATAGAGCCCCCCGTAAATCTCCGCGCACATGCGGGCAATCCGATCCGGTGTCTCCAAAAGGCCCTCTCTTGTGATATCCTCGCCAATGCCTTCCAACATCAGTTTTACACCGGCTTTTATCTTGTCGTAGTCCATCATACCCAAAACGTCCTCTTTTCAATAAAAATGCACCTCCATAATGTGACAGAACATATGACGAAACAGCCCTTCACAATACGAGATGCAATCTTATTAATCTTATATTGTTGCAACGGGTGCGGTAATCATATCGTAAGACTGAGCTTTTCGTTTTGGCAGCAACTCCCCATCTACCAAACACTTGACGCATGAAAACCTATTTTGCATATTATTCTATTTTCAGGAGGCTTACACAGTATACCACACTGTCTAGAAAAGGTCCATAGTTTTCTCAAAATATTTGGAAGCTTTTTACAAACTCGTCCCATATTTTACCTCCCAGCTCCAAAAAGCTTCTTATAGCAGGAAAGCCGCCGGACGCGAAAAGGGACGGCACTGTGAAAAGCGCCGCCCCAGCTTTGAGATATTTTATCCCAACCTTTTACTGTTCAAAGTGTCGCCGCGAACGAAAAAACGTTCGCGGCGACATGTAATAGCGGAACAGTATAGATATTGTTCTCGACGCGCGCTTAAAACCAAAATGCAAACCAGCGCAGCGTTTGCATTTTGGAAAGGAGGAGCAGCAAAATGAGCGCGCTCTGACTTCTGAAAGAAGTCGGAGCAAGCGATATGAAGCTTGCTCCGACGTGGTGCCGCCGACCGGACTCGAACCGGTACGAGGGTTTACCTCACCAGATTTTAAGTCTGAGGTGTCTACCTATTCCACCACGGCGGCTTATCTAAAATAATTTTAACATATTTCCCCTCAACCGTCAAGTCCCGGTTGAGGGGAAACACATTACAATCAATCCTCCACTGGCTGGTTGCAATACACCCAGGCATTGGGTAAGTATCGGCCCTCCGGCGTATCCGAACGAGAACAGCGGGTCACATATTCCCCATCGTACCACAAAATGGCACTGGTGCCGCCGTCCATATTCATGGCCTGATAGCAGTCATACCGCAATAGAATCTCGGCGCAGGTTTCCGCATTGGTGCCGGCCGAATCGATTCGCCGGCCTTCAATCACCAGCATCATGACTGCTTCATCCCGTGTCTGCCCCAAACATGCCCGGGGATTCATAGACGTGAAAATACTGCCACCGGATACATCTTCCCCATCTACCACCAGCGCAGGCGTAAATTCCATAGCATCGGTGCAGCCTTCACCATAAGAGGTATGGGCATCTGAAATGTACAGCCGGTTGTCCTGGTGCAGCTCAATTCGCTTGTAGCCCCAGGCGTAGTGCGTTCCATAGGTTTCACCGGAGGACATGCAGCCACCGGCCACCTTGCCACCGTTGCCTGCGCCACCTTCATCGATAAAGCCAGAGGCCGTCATAGCGAGTAACCCGTCGTTCTGTTCTGCAATGTAGCCCGCTTTCTGCCCAACGGAGCCAATGCTACTGGAAACCGCCAGCTTTAGCCGCGATGGATCCTTACAAATGGCCAGTGCCCCTCGATAGGTACTGCCCTTCACCCGCAAAAGCAGAACCCCATTGGCCACGTCAATGGCAAGCACCTGGTCTCCAGCAGTCGTGTAAATCGAAGTGCCTTCATCATCTAAGCCAGCCTCGTTGATTTTCAGCGCATCCCATCCATCCGCCACCACTTCCGGATGCTCTTTTACATACTCCCGCATACTCTGCTGGTCCAACTCATGAAACAATTCAAAAAACGCCTCTTGCTCCTGTGTCGGCGCGCTCTGGTCAATCAGATCGTGGGTATATCCCGCCATAAAGCTGGAATTGGGCTTGCTGTCAGGCTGGGCCTCTGTGTGTACCTTGGCCGGTACGTTTTCCCAGTTAGAATTGTTGCCCACCTGCGCTGCCCGTGCCGCCTCCTGCGCAGCCATAACCTCATCGATGATATCACCGGGAATAAAAGCGGTAGCCAACCATTGATGGCGCATAGTCGACATGGCGGTTTCAATATACATATTTCGCAAATACCGAATAAAGGAGATATCTGAGAAAATTGCGACGCAATATATCCCCTCCAACGCCAGAATCAGCGACAACACTACCACCAACACCTTCATCCATTTGGAAGACTTGGGCGCAGTGCGTTCTGCCAGCCGGCCGGCGGAAAAATGGCCCCTACTTCTGCCGCCATATACTTTTTTAACCATGGATTGTTTCCTCCGAAGAAATGTTCCGTTCTTGTGTGTCCAATAAATAATGCACTGTGCGAAGGGTTTTTCCGCCCTGGATATACACCCTGGCAACTCTGCGGCTAATGCCACAGATAAATTCATAATTGAAGCTGTCTGCGGCGGCGGCGATCTGTTCAACGGTGATCTGCCGCGCTCCATCCTGCCCCACCAGAACCACAGGCTCATTCTGCTTGACGTTGGGAATATCTGTTACATCCACCATAATCTGGTCCATACACACCCGGCCCAAAATTGGCGCCGGGCAGCCTCGAATCAACACGTAGAACCGATTGGACAAGCTCCTGCGGTAGCCGTCCGCATAGCCCACCGGAACCGTCGCCACTTTGGTAGGCCGGGTGGTAACAAAGGTGCCTCCATAGCTAATCTCCCGCCCCGGCTCCAAAAGCTTTACATGCGATACCCGGCTTCGCCATTGCAAAGCCGGCTGCAATTCGAGCAGCGCCGGATCCATCTCCTGGCTGGGATACAAGCCGTAAGTCACAATTCCAGAGCGCACCATTTCATACTGGTTCGCCATGGCCATAAGACCCGCCGAATTGTCCAAATGCCGCAGGGGGATCTCTATCCCACGGCGACGGAGCATCTCGTCAAACGCGGCAAACCGCTGGGCCTGCGCCTGCGCCCGGCTTAGATCGGCGCAGTCGGCTGTGGCAAAGTGGCTAAACAGGCCCTCCGCCTGTAGCCCTGGCAAAGCCGCAATGGCGGTACACAGATCTGCCGATTCCTCTGTGGCCTGGAAGCCGATCCGGCTCATCCCCGTATCCACTGCAAAATGAAACGGTACCGTTCGGCTTTGCCGCTGCGCCTCTTGAGACAAAGCCACAGCGTCCTCATAGCGGAAAATAGCCGTTCGAAAGGACTCCCGAACCACCACCGGAAACGCATCCACCGGTGTATGCCCCAAAATCAAAATCGGTGCAACCAGACCTGCCTGCCGTAGCTCCAAAGCCTCTGCCACCGAAGACACCCCAAAAAACGCACAGTGGTCCTGCAAAAGCCTTGCAACCTGTACCGCTCCATGACCATAGGCATCGGCCTTAACCACCGCCATGACCTTCTTATTCCCTACCTTCTCCTGAACTGCCAGAAAATTCGCTAGAATCTTATCCAGGTCAATTTGAACATATGTATTGTCAAAATTCAAGGAATCAACTCCACAACCATTAAAATTAAAACGTATTTTATCATAAACCGCTGAAAAAGTAAACACCATCAAAATAACCCACCGGAGATCTTAAGAATTTATTCATAAGATGTTCACAGTCAGCCGATATGCTTAAAAAGTAAACTTTTAATCAATAGAAAGGGGGGCTGCCTGTGGCGAATAATCGTCATGTTCGGCTGTCCAAACGAAATAAGTCGGAAAACCGGCATCTATGGCTACTGTTGTTCTGGGTCGTCTATGGAATCTGGTTTGTTTTGGTGGAACGGGGCTTCTCCAGAACCTTTCACACCGTCTGGTGCCCAGTAGACGACTGGATACCCTTTTGCGAATGGTTTGTCATCCCCTATATAATATGGTATGTTTTTTTATATGGTATGATCCTTTACTTGCTGCTGACCGACGTTCCAGCTTTCCGGCGGCATATGTATTTTATTATTCTGACCTACGGAATTACCATGGTAATCTACGCCATCTATCCCACCTGCCAGGCTCTTCGTCCCAGTCAATTCCCCCGAAACAATCCCATGACTTGGCTGATCCAGCTGCTCTATACCCTTGATACGCCAACCAATGTCTGTCCATCCATGCATGTAATCGGGTCTGTAGCTGTCGTCTTCGCCGCATGGGACACCCGCCGGTTCCAAAACGCTGGCTGGCGAGTTGGTTTTGTGGTCACGGCGATTTTAATCTGTCTGTCCACTATGTTCATCAAACAGCACTCTGCGGTGGACGTGCTTGCCGGTCTATTGCTTTGTGGACTTGCCTATCCCGTGGTCTATGGAAAGCGAAGGAAGGCTTCCTCTCAAAAACAAAACGAGTCATAAATAGCATGGACTCCTCCTGTTTTGCAGGGGGAGTTTCATTTGTCAAAAAGCGGTTTTTATTGCATGCAAAGGGCGCGGCCCTGTCCCCTTCGTTTCCCTCTGCTATGCAGTCCGCTGCGCAAGGGCACAGCAGTCTGACGCTTTTCATAAAAAACGGCATTGATCCGAAGACCAATGCCGTTTTGCGATCGCAGCTTATTCGCCGGTAAAGGTACCATAGGCCACGTTAGCCCGCCAGGTACCGTCCACCTCAGCGTCCAGACCTTCAAATACATAGCTGCCGTTATACAGGTTTCTGGTCATCTGGCAAACAGCGTTCGCCATATTGGTGGCATCCCACATCACCGTACCAGACATGGCGCCAGACTGGAGAATCTCCACCATTTCGTCGGAAGAGCCAGCGCCGAATACCGGCACATACCACTTGCCCATGGTATTATAACCAGCGGCCTGAAGAGCCTCTACCACACCAAGGGCCGCCGTATCGCTGTTCACTAAAACCAGCTCGACCAGATTTTTGGAAGATTCGTTGTAAGTCTTCAAAATATCTTCCATCGTCTTCTTGCCAGCATCCTTGGTCCAACCGCCACTGGGTGCCGCAATCACCTTGCCGGCGTTGGCGCTGTCGTAGAATTCCAAATTGGAAAGACCGCTTCCGGACAAGACCTCGTTAGCAGCTTCCACGCCATATGTGGTGCAGGAAGCAGCCTCTACGCTAGAACCGTCGTCCTCCAGCAGAACATAGGAGATCTTGCCATCGCCATTGAGATCCAAAGAATCAAAGTTATATGCTACAAAATCGCCCACCAGTCTACCCTGGGTACGACCGATCTGCGCCTCGTCCGTCTCCAGCAGCGCGCAACGATCATAAGATGTGACTACCTCCTCGGGGACGGAGCAGTTAAAGAACACCAGCGGAATCTTGGCGGTAGAAGCCACATTCACAATATCCTGGGCCTTGGACGCATCGCTCAAACTGACCAGCAGCAGAGCAGCTCCCTGATCCACAGCGGCCTGAATATCGGTTACGCTCTCGCCTTCAAAGTCGGTATAAGTAATCTCCGCATTGGTCAGTGCAGCATCCAAAGCGGTTTTGACTTCAGCACTTTCTTTGCCATAGAACACGGCGACGGAACCCTCGCCCAATTCTTCCCACACAGGTCCCGATTCATTATCATCAGAGGTGGTAGGCGCAGTGGTGGTAGCCGGATCCGTAGGACCCTCATCCGTGGGAGTAGTGGCGTCGTCAGTCGGGCTGGTGGTTTCATTCCCATTGGTTTCCCGATTCCCCTGGGACAGGTCCTCTTCCTGTTTGCAAGCCGCCAGGGTCAGAAGCATCGAAGCTGCCAGCAGCATAGAAATCAGTTTTTTCATCTTCTCTTTTCCTCCTTAGAAATGACGGTCCGCCGTCATCGTTGGTTCTCATTATAGCCCATGAAATTTGGTTTGTAAATAGGATAACTGTAAATTAAACATGAATTTCTAACATAATTTATTTACATTTCCCGACAGAATTTGTTTAAAAAGTTCCATCTTTTACAATTAAGAACCATTTTCTCCCGCTAGCCTACAGACGCTGTGAACCGTTCTATTCCTAAAAAAACCGATTCTTTCCCCCAAAAACCTCAATTTTATGCCGGACAACCTGCTTCATGGCCTCAATTTCATAGGGGATCAGTCCCATCATAGTTTCCACCCCCGCCTGAAGGCCGGCCTGGATTCCCGCCTTTCCAGCCTTATCCAGATCCGTAAAAATATTGACCTTGCACACGCCCCGGGCCACAGCGGCTTGGAAATCTTCGTCGGTCAACCCACTGCCGCCGTGAAGCACCAGGGGCAGATGTGTTTTTTCCGCAATGGCGGAAATTCTGGGAAAGTCCAGCTTCGGCGGGAATCGATAGTCCCCATGGGCGTTGCCCACAGCCACGGCCAGCGCGTCAATTCCAGTGCGCTGCACGTAATCTAACGCCATATCAGGATCTGTAAAGAAATCGCTGGGGTTTTCCAGCTTGCCCAAGCCTGCGTTGTCCCCCACATGGCCCAGCTCGCCCTCCACCGTCACATTCATGGCATGGCAGATGCGCACCATTTGCGCCGTGTTTGCCACATTGGTCTCATAATCCGCGGTGGAGCAGTCGTACATGATGGAGGTAAAGCCCAGGCGAAGAGCCTCCATACACCGTGCAAAGCTCAGACCGTGATCATAGTGGACACATACAGGGACCCTGGCCTTTTTCGCCATTGGGATCAGATACTCCGCCACCCGCTCCAGTTCCATGGCGGGCAAGAGCACCTCCGCCGTTCCAATGATCACCGGCGCGTTCAGCTCCTGGGCAGTCTCCAGCACCGCCCGGGCCATTTCCACGTTTACCGCGTTAAAAAAGCCAACACCGTATCCTCCCGCTTTTGCGCTGAGAAGAATCTCATTCATATTTACCAGCATGATATCACCTGACCTCCTTTGTCTTCCAGCCCGCTTGTATGCGCTTCTCCAATTCCTCCAGAGGCTTTAACCCGCCCAGCGCGTCATAGGCCGCCACAGAGCAGGCGCCCTCCGCCGCCGCCAGCCGGACGCACTGCTCCGGCGTTTTCCCCTGTAAAACCGCCGCCAGAAATGCGGCGATGCTCACATCCCCGGCACCGGTACCGGAGCGGACGATATCCGCCTGGAAACAGGGCTGTATTCCCTCTCTGCCAGCCCACTGGGCGCAGCATAGGCCCAACCGGGCGCCGATTTGCTTCACGACCGGCTCTTCTGCTGTCCGATAGTACATACCGGCGGCGCCACATTTGATGAGCACCACCTTGCACCCCATGTCCATCAGCGTCTGAGCCAGCGCCCCCGCATCCCGCCGTAGATCCAGCTGCCCGGTCATATCCCCGCCCTGGGCGGCCAACCGGTCATATTTAGGCCGGTCCAGCATAAAACACAGCTCCTCAAAGCTGGGCACAAAAAAATCTGTGTGCGGCAGGACGCGGGACAAAATCTCCCGCCAATCCGCCTGCCCTGCCTGAGATTTCGGATCCACGGCGGCCAAATCCAGACTGGTGGCCACGCCCTTGGCCTTTGCCCGGGCAAATAGCGCCGCCAGCTCCACGCCGCCGTCCTGATACATCCGCCGCATCAAAGGCGGATAGCCAAAATGGAGCAGCGCCGCCTCTTCCAGCGCCTGCTCCGGCACGTCCTGGTTGGAAAACGTATCGTTCGCCCCAGGATTGTGCAGAAAAATCCGGTCGATGCCCGGTACCGCCAAAACCACGGAATAGGAGGTGGAGCCGTCGGGATCCACCAGCAGCCCTGCCACACGATGCTGCTCCAGAATATTACGTACCATCTCGCCAAAGGCGTCACGCCCCACTTTGCCCATCAAGGTTACGTCCACTCCCAGCTTTTTCAGCGCCAGGCCGGTGTTGGCCACGCTGCCGCCGGTGTGAACCTGGGCAGAATCCATTTGAATCAGCTTGCCAGGCACCAGAAGCTCGTCAAGCCGGTAATATGTTTTTTCAGAAGGAAAAACCGGGGTAATATCCAGACAGATATGCCCGGCGGCAATTACTCTTTTGTTCATCAGCAGTCCCCCAAAATCAGGTGCTCCGGTTTCCCCAGGCAAAGGACACCCAGGGAAACCGGCTCGCGCCAAATTTCGTTACACCAGCCCCATAATCAGGTTCATGGTGTACATTTCCAGCTGCTCAAATTTCCGCGCGGCGATCAATTTGTTGGCGTAGTCGTAGTCGTACCGGGCCACCTTCTCCTCCAATGCGCGGAACACCTCCAAGCTGTTTTTCAAATGCTCATAGCTATCCGCATCGGAGGTGGTGCGCATGGCCTTCACATCCAGGCCCACATACTCGCCCTTATCGCCATAGTGGTTCTCCACCAACACCTTCACCTGGTTAAAGGCCGCCCGCAAATTTTCCACACCAAAGGACTTGTCCTGGTCGTAGCGAATGCTGTTCTGGTCATTCAGGTGAACGGTGAACAGCTTGCCAAAAGCCATGGCGAAGCCAATCTCGTTGGCGGGGTCCAGGCCAGCCAGAATGGCGTGAGCGGATTCCAGATTGCCACCGACCCGCTTGGGATCAATGGTGGCGGCGGATACCGCCATCACATGGCCCATGGTGCCGCAGATGGAGCGATCAATTGGCTCGTTGGGCTTTGGCTCAATGCAGATCCGAATCTGATCGTCGTATTCCAACATTTTATTGATGGCGTCAATCAGCTGGCGGGTAGCCCAGGTGGGGTTTTTACTCTCGGCGCACAGGGTGCCCTCCCGGGCCAGCCACAAAACGATCAAATCCGTGCCCAGCTCCTTGGCAATATCAATGGAGCGATAGGAGCGCCACATAGCGAATTCCCGGTCCTCCTGGCTGGTGCTCATATAGCCGCCGTCCTGGGTATGGGGGTCCATCCAAAGCCGGGGCGCCACAAACTCCGCTTTCAGATTATACTTGTCCAACAGGGCCTTGACCTGGCGGGCATGGGCCTTAATTTCTTCTTCGGTCATGTTGTTCAGACCAGGCACCGCGTCGTCGTCATGGAACTGGACGGCAGAAAAGCCCAGCTCGGCAAACTTGGCAAATTTAGTTTCCAAGTCAATCTCGGACCGGGTGGCGGGACCGTAGGAATCCGCGCCGGTGTGGACATTCCAAGGACCTACAGAAAATTTAAATTGAGACATGTTTCGTTCCTCCTACAATCTTTTTTTCGGCGGTAACTTGCCCCGCCTGATAAACTTATTATACCAGGAAGCGCCGGCTATTTCCTGCACAAATTGTGCCAAAACAACAGACTAATTTGCTTTTGTAGTTTTTTACAATTTTTAAGCCAGAATTCCGGCATTTTGTACAAATCCCTCCCGGGCTTTTCTATGGTGATTCATTCAATTTTTGGTAAAATTTAGTTGACATGCATTTTGCATTGCATTACAATAAAAATGCTTGTTTTTTTGTATAATTTGTGCAAAATGACAAGCATCACAGAAAAATGGAACATATTAAAGGAGGAGCAATCATGATCCATCGCAACATCAGGCGCTTTCTCGCAGTACTGCTGACGCTTTGTCTTATCGCGTCGCTGGTGGTGCTGCCCAACTCCGCCGCAACAGCGGCAGACGACGCATACGACGGCTCACAGCTCTGGCTGAACTACCAGACGGTCTCCGATGCTGGACTGCTCAGTCAATACCGGGCGGCAGCAACCGCCATTGTGGTACAGAATTTTGATCAGAACCCTACCTACCGTCATCAGCGGGATGGCCAGACCTGGGAGCCGGTTCGCCCGGAGAATGCCCAGGAAACCGTGGTGCAGACCACCCTGGAGGCGGCCCGTCTGGAGCTGCACCGGGCGTTGCAAGGCCTTTTGGATCAGGACGTGCCCTATGCCGACGCGGTGCAGGCCAACGGCGCCATTGTTGTGGGTACGCCTGACAGCTCCTCCATCATCCGGGATCTGAAGCTGGACAACCAGCTGGCCACCCTGGGTGAGGAAGGCTATCTAATTCAGTCCGTCACCATCGATGGCCATAGCGCCACCGTGGTCGCCGCCAATTCGGATATCGGCGCGCTGTACGGTACATACGCCCTGATTCGTCTGATGCAGACCCAGAAGTCCGTATCCGACCTGAATATTGCCGATCAGCCCAAGGTCAATCACCGCCGGCTGAACAACTGGGACACCGAGCGTCTCTACGCCGGCACCAACGCCACTGGCGAAGGCGGCACCAACGGTGAAGATGGTTCTATCTTCAACTTCAGCTCCGGCTCCGGCAGTCTGCGGCTGCCCCTGATTCTGGACCGGTATATCATTTTTGCCCGGATGTGCGCCAGCATCGGCATCAATGAAATCACCATCAACAACGTCAACGCCAACTACTCCTACCTCAGCGAGGACTATATCCTGCGGGAGGCCGCCCTGGCCGATGTGCTGCGGCCCTATGGCATCCGGATCGGCCTGTCGGTCCGCTATGTCTCCCCCACCAACTCTGGCTGTAACACCGCTGCGGACCAGGCGGCAGGCGGTCCTGCCATTGTTCCCTCCAGCGACGCCAACGCCAACAATCCCTACGCGAATGTGTTCCAGGATTGGTGGACCCAGAAGACCCAGCAGATCCGCTCCCGGATCCCCGATTTCATTGGCTACACCGTGAAAGCCAACTCCGAAGGCCAGCCCGGTCCCCAGGACTACGGCTATGACCATGGCGACGGTGCCTATGGCATGGGCCAGGCCCTGGCCAATGTAAACGACGGCCTGGACAACAACATGACCCTGTTCTGGCGGACCTTCGTATACAACGCCAGCGTGGACACCGACCGTCTAAAGCGGGCCTATATGGAATTCAAACCCATCAATGACGATTCCAGCCGCAGCTTTGGCGACAACGTCTTTGTCCAGACCAAAAATGGTCCTCTGGACTTCCAGGGCCGGGAGCCGATTCATCCCATGTTCGGCGCCATGGACGTGACCAATCAGGCCATCGAGCTGCAAATCACCCAGGAGTACACCGGTCACCATGTGTCGCTGTGCTACCTGGCTCCCATGTGGGAAGAGGTCTTTAAGACTGATACCTATGCCAACGGCGAGGGCACCCTGGTGGGCGAGGTGATTGACGGCACCGCCCAGGGCCAGTTGGATACCGCCATTGTGGGCGTAAACAACATAGGCAACTCCGCCAACATGACGGGCCATCACTTTGCCCAGGCCAATTTCTTCGCCTTTGGCCGGCTGGCATGGGACTGGACCCAGAATTCGGAGGATATTGCCGACGATTGGATTCGCATGACCTGGAGCAACGACCAGCAGGTCGTAGATACCATCGCCCAGATGATGATGGGCTCCTGGGAAGCGCTGGTCAGCTACCAGACGCCTTTCGGCGTGGGCCATCAGATGACCGGAACCGGTACCCATTATTTCCCCAACCCCTCCCAGATCATCTATAACGGCGGCACCATCCGCGACGACTGGAGTCCCGCCTACTACAGCAGAGTCGACGGCGTGGGCATTGGCTACAACCGTTCCGGCAATCAGGAGCTGACCTCCTTCGGCAACCAGCAGGGCAGCAATTTGGCCGGTCAGTACGCCCCCACCCTGGAGGCGCTGTATGGCGATATGGAGTCCTGCCCGGAGGATCTGCTTCTGTGGTTCCATCACGTTCCCTGGGACTTCCAGATGGACAGCGGCCGCACCTTCTGGGATGAGTTCGTCTACCGTACTCAGATGGGCGTTCAGTTTGTCTCCTGGATGCGGCAGGCTTGGGCCTCTCTGGAGGGCAAGTTGGACGCGGCCCGCTATCATGCGGTTTCCGAAAAGCTCTGGCGGCAGGAGATCGACTCCAGCGAATGGCGGGACTTCTATTGCAGCTACCTGCAGGCCAACAACGGTCTGGATAAGCCTGTAGACGATGGTCCTCTGTCCATTGCCATCACCCTGGGCAATGCCAAAACTTATCAGGGCTTCGATCTGTCGGTGGACGCCTTTAATAAGACCACAACTGGTAACCTGCCCAGAAACGATGCCAACTACAACCGTTACATCGCGGCAGGCGGCTCCATTGCCGATGCCAGCGGCGCTCCCTTCAATAACCTCTTCCAGCCGGTGGATAAGGCATACACCATCCAGGTTCCCGCCGGTGTGGATCACACCATCACGGACGTGACATTCCTCAGCGACGAAGGCTCCAACGAATCCTACCAGGTCCTTTCCAACACCCAGGACCAGGCAGTTGTCCAGGTCACCCGGGACGGCTTCTTTGGCCCGCTGCTGAAAACCTATACCTTTAATTTTGTTACCGATACCAAGCTTAGCGGCTTGCAGGTTGACGGCCAGGAATTGATGGACTTCGATCCGGATACCGCCACCTACTGCGTTGCGGCAGGCAACACGGTTCCCGTGGTCACCGCCACAGCCGAGGACGCTAGCCAGACCGTCTCGATCCAGCAGGCAGAGCAGGTTCCCGGTACGGCTACTGTCACCGTCGGTTCCGGCGACGCCCAGTCGGTCTACACCATCCGGTTTACCAAGCCCGCCGCCTTTACCGAGGACTTTAACGGCTCCACCCTGTCCCAGGATTGGACCTGGGTACGTGAGAATGCGGCCAACTGGACCTTGGACGGCAACGCCATGGTTCTCACCACGGCTTCCGGCGATCTCAGTGGCTCTGGCAACAACGCCTCCAACGTGCTGCTCCACAGCGCCGGCAATGGCGACTGGGAAGCGGTAGCAAAGCTGAATTTCTCTGAAATTCCCTCCCGGAACAACCAGCAGGGCGGCATTGTGGTCTACCAGGACGACGATAACTATGTGAAGGTAGCCTTGCAGTATCAGACCGGCTCCGGCTGGTGGGGCCAGTCCTACCTACGTGTGGTCGGCGGCGTGGAAAAGAACGGCAGCTTCTCCGAAATGTTCTATGACGCTCTGGAGACAGAGGAAAATCTGGCCGTGTCCGGCAACAACATCTGGCTGAAGCTGACCAAGCAGGGCGACACCTATACTGCCTCCTTCGCCACTGCTGAAAACGTGCCCTTCCGGAATCTGGGCAGCACCACCGCCTCTTTCTCCGATCCCAAGGTCGGCCTGCTGGCGGTACACAGCAGCAACGGTCCCAGCCTGAAGGTTGCCTATGACAGCTTTACCCTACAGGACAATTTCTCCAAGCTCTCCACCGGTCCTCTGGCAGTGGTGTCCGAGCCTGCGGCATATGCCGGTTCCATTGGCGATACCGCCACATTCCATGTGGGCGTCAACCGCAGCGACGTAACCTATCAGTGGATGTATTCCAACAACGGCGGCAAGAGCTTCACCGCCTCTTCCATGGCTGGCAGCAATACGGACACCCTGTCCGTCCAGATGAAGTCTTTCCGGGTCGGGCAGCAGTATAAGTGTGTAATCACCGACTCCGAGGGCAACATCGTGGAAACCCAGGCCGTTGCCATGACCACAGCCGTTTCCGGCCTGGCCATTACATCGGAGCCTGTAGATTACACCGGTCCGGTGGACAGCACCGCCACCTTTACCGTAGAGGCTACCGGCGAGGGCCTGTCCTATCAGTGGATGTACTCGAATAACGGCGGTTTGACCTTTGTCAAGTCCTCCGTCTCCGGCGCTAACACTCCCACTGTATCCGTTGGGGTTAAGGCATTCCGCGACGGCCAGATGTACCGGTGCGTTGTCACCGACGCCTCCGGCAACGTGGTAACCTCCTCCGCTGCTTCTATGCACGTGGGATAAATACTCGGCTCACACCTTTTTAAACAGAATTTGGGGCCGTCTCCAGCCAGCATGCTTCGTGCTGGGGCGAGACGGCCCCTTGGCTTTGTCATTTGTTCTGCTTGAAAGGGGTTTCCGGTATAATGAACGGTTTTTAGAACGAAAAACAGCCACGGACCTTACAGTTCGTGGCTGAAATTCTTGAAGCGGCAATTGCTTCCTACTATGAATGCGCTTCCAATCGGGTACAAAAGCTCAAACCTTTACAGTACCGTCCGGATTAAATAGCGGCAGCTTTTCTAAATAGATGATATCCTCCCGGTCCTGGGCATCTCCCTCGGCCAGAATAGCCATCCGGCCTGCAACAACGCCGCCCGCTCTCTCCACCAGGGCCTCCAGGGCAGAAAGGCTCTCGCCAGTGGAAATCACATCGTCTACCAACAGAATCCGCTTGCCCTGCATCAGCGCCGCATCAGCGGTATCCAGATATAGATGTTGCTCCTTGGCCGTGGTAATTGAGTGCACCATGGACTCAAACACGCCGGTCATATACAACTTGGGACCCTTCCGGGCCAAAAAATATTTCTTGGCGCCAGACTGCCGGGCCATTTCATGGACCAGGGGAATTCCCTTGGCCTCGGCGGTAATAATGTAGTCATAGGGTGGAGCCTTCTCCAATAGCGCCTTGGCACAGGCTACGGTTAACTCCTGATCCCCAAAAATCACAAACCCGGCAATGTACAAAGAATCGGAAACCTTACAGATGGGCAAATCCCGCTGAAGACCCGCTACAGTCATACGGTAAACCATTGTGATACGCTCCTTCTTTCCAATCTGAGAGTATTATACAATATGGGAAGAAAAAGTCAAGGGGCCAGGGGAAAATGCCCTCCCAGCTATAAAAAGCCCCTCGACTTTGTCGAGGGGCTGCAAATCAGTGTTGGGTGGGCATGGGCTTGGGACGGATATCTCCTGCGGCAGTCAATGCCTCCTTGGTCAGCACAGGGCCAACCAGCTCATAGATCAGAACGGAGAACAGCACGATGCTCCGGATCAATGCCCCCTCTGCGCCAAACTGCGCCGCCACTGTAACGGACATGCCCAGCGCCACGCCGGCCTGGGGCAGCAGGGTGACCCCCAAGTATTTACAGATACTCTCCTGGCACTTCATAAATCTGGAGCTGATCGTCGCGCCAAAAATTTTTCCGGCGGAACGGGACAGAATATAGGCAAGTCCAATGCCAATAACCGCCACATCTGCAAAAACCCGTAGATCCAGCTCCGCGCCGGACAGGACAAAAAACAGAACATACACCGGCGCCGTCCATTTTTCGGTCTTATACATAATTTCCTCGGAGAAGCTGCACAGATTGCAAAACAGGGTGCCGCACATCATGCACACCAGAAGCGAAGAAAAGCCAATGGTCAATCCGCTCTCAAAATGAACCTCAATCTGGGAAAGCCCCGCAGCCAGCACCACAAAGGCCACCGCCAAGCTCAACCGCTTGGAATTGGATTTGAAATACTTCTCCACCAGGCTAAACACACAGCCCAGACCAGCGCCAAGCAGTAGTGACAACACGATCTCCAATACGGGATTCACCAGCACAGAAATCAGATTGACCGCCCCACTGCTCAACGCCCGGGCAACCCCGGAGGAAATGGCAAATACAATCAACCCCACTGCGTCGTCCAACGCTACAATGGGCAGCAGAATATCGGTCAACGGACCCTTGGCCTTGTACTGGTTTACCACCATCATGGTGGCGGCGGGAGCGGTAGCCGTAGCGATGGCGCCCAAGAGAATGCAAGTGGACACCGGAAGCTTATCCCCCAACAGCAAATGCAGCAACAGCAGCACCACATCCACTAGGACCGTAGCGGAAAGGGCCTGAAAAATGGCAATCACTGTCGCTTGCCGGCCAGTACGCCGCAGAGAAGAGATCCGAAATTCACTGCCAATGGAAAAAGCAATAAAGCCCAATGCCACATCACTAACCAGGCCCATCTGCTCCACGAAATCAAATGAGACAAATCCCAACCCTGGAACACCCAGTCGCCCAAGACATAATGGTCCAATGAGCAAGCCAGCCACTAGGTAGCTGGTCACATCGGGCAGATTAAAGCGAGAAACCAGGCGGGATAAAAATAGCCCTGCAAACATTGCCACGCCTATGGTCAACAGAAATTCCATAGATGATTCCTCTTTTCAAAATCGCAATCTTTTCCGAATCATTATATGAAAGTTTGCACATAGATGCAAGTCGTTTTTTGCACAATCTTTTGCAGGATTCCTGGGATAAAGTGGATGTTATGGACAAGACTTGGGTTCCCTGTCCAGCTTCCCCCATTTTATTGAGAATTCCAGCGATCTATCCTTCCCAAAAAGGAGGCTGTTATCCGTCAAAGAAAAAAATGTCAAAAATTTTTTAGAAACTACTTTACAAATAAGGACAAACACGGTATCATGCTATTATAAGGGAAATATGGCCATTGCGAGAGGTCATCTGCCCAGGTCGAAGATAGAAGAGAATTACGATGGAATCCGTGAGGCAAATGATATGGATCTGATCACAACCCTGCTATCCCTGCTCACCGGTGTGGCGCTATTTCTGTTCGGCATGTCCATGATGGGAGACGGGCTAAAGGCCATTGCTGGCGCAAAGCTGGAGCATATTCTAAACCAGCTAACCAACTCCAAGCTCAAAGGGCTTTTGCTTGGAACCGCTGTAACAGCGATTATTCAGTCCTCCTCCGCTACAACCATTATGCTGGTGGGTTTTGTCAATGCCGGTATGATGACTGTTGGACGTTCCATCAGCATCATTATGGGCGCCAATATCGGTACAAGTATCACCGGCTGGATCCTCTGCCTGTCCTATCTGGAGGGCAGCGGCGGCATTGCGCAGCTACTCTCTACCGCAACCATTTCTGCGGTGGCGATTTTGGCGGGCATTTTGTTGCGCATGCTATCCCAAAAGCTCTCTCATCGAAACGTTGGTAATATTCTCATCGGTTTTGCCATTCTGATGATTGGGATGCAGACCATGAGCGCCGCCGTCTCCCCGTTGAAGGATAATCCGGCCTTTGTCAGAATGCTGACCATGTTTTCCAATCCTTTGCTGGGCATTTTAGCCGGTATTGCGTTTACTGCGGTGCTGCAAAGCTCCTCCGCCTCCATTGGTATTTTGCAGGCGCTATCCTTTACTGGCAGCATCACATTTGCCACGGCGCTGCCGATTATCATGGGCATCGGTGTGGGCGCTGCTTGTCCGGTGCTACTGTCCTCCGTGGGCTCCACCAAAAACGGCCGGCGCACGGCTCTGGTCTACTTGATCGACGATCTGTTTGGCATGCTGCTCTGGTCATGTGTTTTCTATGGCGTTAACGCGGTGGTGCAGTTCCCGTTTTTGAACATGGTCATGGATCCGGTGTCAATCGCCCTGCTCAACTCCGTCTTCCGGATCGCCACAGTGATGGTGCTGCTTCCAATGTCCGGGCTGATTGATAAGCTTGTACACGCCCTGGTGCGGGACTCCGCAGAGGAAATTGAGGACCAGGCGGACTTTGACCTGCTGGAAGAGCGGTTTTTGGCCTATCCCGCCATCGCCTTGAGCCAGAGCCGGATTTGCATCAATGGCATGGCCAGACGGGTGGAAAAAAGCGTGCTCTACAGCCTGGAGCTGGTAGCAGAGTTCGACCAGGAAAAGCACGATAAAGTAGTCAGCAAGGAAAATCTGATCGATCAATATGAAGCCAAATTAGGTCCCTATCTGATGACCCTGACCAGCAAAAAGCTGGAGGTCATCTATTCCCAGCAGCTATCCCTTTTCTTGCACGCCATCAGCGATTTTGAGCAATTGGGGGACGAGGCCTGTTATGTAGCTAAGAGTATGCTGGAGTTGCGCCAATCCGGCACTGTCTTCTCCTGGGAGGCCAGGAGCGAGCTGGATGTGGTGGTCCGGGCTGTCGCGGAAATCACCCGCAAGACAATTCAGGCTTTCCAAGAGGGGAACAATACGCTGGCACGGGAAGTCAGCCCGTTGCAGGAGATGATTGGTGTTCTATGCGACGAGCTAAAGCTCCGGCATATCACCCGGCTTCGCGCACAGGTCTGTGATCTGAACCAGGGCTCCGCGTTTAACAGCCTGTTAGGCGCTTTTGAGCAGATCGCGGCCCACTGTGAGAATGTCTCCGTTGCCATGATTAAAACAGAACAGAATCCCAGCATCCGTTACACCGGTCCTGGCAACCGGCACCGGCTGAAAAACAACGAGGGTTACAATCTGCTTTATGAGCAGTATGAAAAAAAATACGAGCTGCCCCAATCTGAGGTAGTTGGCTAATGCAGAAAAGGGCTGTCTCACAAATCTTGGTGAGGCAGCCCCTTATGATAACCCCAGCGCGTACAATCGAGAAAGGGGAGATCTGTCACGGAAGTAATCGAAATGCTCGTCCGGCGGCAATTTGCGCCGCTGTATATCTGGTTGGATCTGGTCTTTCTGGCCGTCTTTGCCGGGCTACTACTGTGGAAGAAAAAGTATATGACCGTGGCGGTGGGCTTGGTAATGGGTCTGGTATATCTGCTGGTGGACTATGGTATTTTCCATTTGGTCTGCCACAGCCGCAGCATCACCCCGGGCTATAGCCTGTTTTGGGTGCTGGTTTGGATGTCCATGAGCTACGGTTTTACCAATTTCACCTGGATCTGGCTATGGCTCTCGAAAGACCAGCACCTGCTGGAGTGGTCGCTGCTAATCCTCATCTGGTGGCTGTGTTGCCCGCTGATCACTTCCACCTTTTCCGGCGGAGCGCAACAAATTGTGATTCAGCGGACCACTGGCGCGTATCATGGGTATATGGCACTGCTTCTGACCGTTGGCTATCTGAGTGCAATTGGATATAATTTAAAGCAAGCGGATCGGACCAAACGAGTCAATCTTCTCTGGATGCTTGCCATTGGTATTCTGGTGCAGTTCGGCTGGGAAGCAGGGCTGCTCCTTGGCGGGGTCCGCAGCGCCGGCCTTTCTCTGGAAGAAAAGCTCATGCCTCTTTTCCGCAACTCTCTCTTGGAAACGAACCTGGGCATGCCCTATGTGTACGGGATCTTTGTATGGCTCACCGCCAGATTTACAGAGACGTTGACACCCCGTCCCCATCGGCTTAGTCTGACCGAGCGGATCCAGGAAAACAACGCCCAGCGGGTTCGGCGCTAGCAGGCGGCCACCCGATTTTGAAGTGGTCTTTCCATGGTCCGCATCATGAAAGAAGCAGCGGCGATGCAGATCCAAACGCCACTTTTGCAAAATAAAAGCATTTAACCCGGCACGGTTTCGTTCAAGACCTGTGCCGGTTTTTGCCGCGCATAACACGAATCTCAGAAGCGGCATCCTACGCGCACTATCTCCGGCAAGGAGGTTACAGTCTGACCGGCCCCTCTGGGAAATTTGCAAATTACTGCTTGAGGAAAAGGGCATTTTCTGCTATAATAGTTGGACAAGTGCATTCTTTTCTCATTTTGCCGTCTGTGGGCGGTGAACGCTACCAGGCTTTGGGGGTGCGCTGGCTTACAAGGGCAGACGTCCAAGGCTGGAACGTCTTTAAAAACGAAGGAATCATAAAGGAGATGTAACGATATATGAAATTAGGAATTGTCGGATTACCTAACGTGGGCAAATCCACCCTATTCAACGCCATCACCAACGCCGGCGTTCCGGCGGATAACTATGCTTTTTGTACCATCGACCCCAATGTGGGCGTGGTTTCCGTGCCGGACCAGCGGCTGCAATGGTTGTCCCAGCTATATCACCCCAAAAAGACCACCCCCGCCGTCATCGAATTTGTGGATATCGCCGGACTGGTCAAGGGTGCCTCCAAGGGAGAGGGGCTGGGCAATAAATTCCTGTCCAACATCCGCACCACAGACGCTATTGTCCATGTGGTGCGCTGCTTTGACGATTCCAATGTGACCCATGTGGAAGGCTCCACCGATCCGTTGCGGGACATCGACATTATCAATCTGGAGCTGATTATGGCGGACATTGAAATGGTAGAGCGTCGGATTGATAAGTGCCAAAAAGCGGCGAAAAGCGGCGATAAGCGTTTTTTGAAAGAAGCGCAGATCTTCGCTCAGCTGCTGGAGCATCTAAACGCCGGAAAGCTGGCCAGGACCTTCGACGGCGAGGCGGAAGAAATGGCAATCATCGCCACCTCCGATCTTCTGACCCTGAAAAAGACCATCTATGTGGCCAATTTGGCCGAGGGGCAGGTGAACGCCCCCGAATCTAACGCCTATTACAATGCGGTCAAAGCGCTGGCCGACAGCGAGGGTAGCCAGGTGATTCCCATTTGCGCCAAATTGGAAGCGGACATCGCCGAATTGGAGGATCCCCAGGAGCAGGCCATGTTTATGGAGGAGCTGGGCGTGACCGAGTCCGGTCTGGACAAGCTGATCCGCAGCAGTTACCACCTGCTGGGGCTGATCTCCTTCCTTACCGCCGGGGCCGACGAGTGCCGGGCCTGGACCATTCGTACCAGTACCAAAGCGCCCCAGGCCGCCGGTAAAATCCACACCGACTTTGAACGAGGCTTTATTCGGGCCGAGGTCATCGCCTTCCAGGATCTTCAGGCCTGCGGCAGCCTCACCGCAGCCAAAGCCAAGGGATTGGTCCGTAGCGAAGGAAAGGAATATGTGATGAAAGACGGCGATATCGTCAACTTCCTGTTTAACGTGTGAGTTCCCCCAGTGGAAAGCCGGTTGATTTTTTACCGGCGCTGTGATATCATGAAGCAACGGGGCAGTTGCCCTGAAAGGTAAAAGGGTAATATATTTTGTCGATAAAGGAGCGATAATTTAGATGGATTACGCAAAGGAATCTCTGCGCCTGCATGGTGAGTGGAAGGGAAAAATTGAGGTGGTCGCCAAGGTACCGGTAGCCTGCAAAGACGATCTGTCTCTGGCCTACACCCCTGGCGTTGCCCAGCCCTGTCTGGAAATTCAAAAAGATGTGAATCAGTCCTATGAACTAACCCGCCGGCACAATCTGTGCGCCGTGATCACCGACGGCAGCGCCGTCTTGGGCCTGGGCGACATTGGTCCCGAGGCCGGTATGCCTGTGATGGAGGGAAAATGCGTTCTATTCAAGGCGTTTGGTGATGTAGATGCCTTCCCCCTGTGCGTCAAGACCCAGGATGTGGATGAGTTCGTCAATACCGTATATCTGATCTCCGGCTCCTTCGGCGGCATCAACCTGGAGGATATTGCGGCGCCCCGGTGCTTTGAAATCGAGCGCAAATTAAAAGAGAAATGCGATATCCCCATTTTCCACGACGACCAGCATGGTACCGCCGTCATCACCTTGGCCGGTCTACTCAATGCGTTGAAAGTGGTAGGTAAGAAAAAAGAGGATGTCAAGGTGGTTACTTCCGGCGCCGGCGCCGCCGCCATCTCCATTACCAAGCTGCTGCTGTCCGCCGGTTTCCGCAATATTGTCATGACCGACCGAACCGGTGCCATCTACGCAGGCCGGGAGAAGCTGAACTGGGTCAAGGAAGAGATGGCACAGATTACCAACCAGCAGAGGGAAACCGGAACGCTGGCCGATGTGATTCAGGGCGCGGATGTGTTCATCGGCGTATCCGGTCCCGGTACCCTGACCAAGGAAATGGTTAGCACCATGGCCAAAGACGCCATTGTCTTTGCCTGCGCCAACCCCACGCCGGAGATCTATCCGGAGGACGCCAAGGCAGGTGGCGCAGCTGTCGTCTCCACCGGCCGCAGCGACTATCCCAACCAGATCAACAATGTACTGGCCTTCCCGGGTATCTTCCGGGGCGCCTTTGACGTACGGGCCTCCGATATCAACGAGGAGATGAAAATGGCAGCTGCGCACGCTCTGGCCGATTTGATCTCGCCGGAGGAGTTGTGCGCAGATTACATCATTCCCAAGGCCTTTGATCCCAGAGTGGGTCCTGCCGTAGCGAAAGCCGTGGCTGAAGCCGCTCGTAAAACCGGTGTAGCCAGAATTTAAGCGCTCAAGTATTTGACAACCGATGCGCCCTGGAGATACGGCTTCTCGATGCAATCGAGTCCGCCTCTGGGGCGTGTCTTTTGCTATCTATTGGAACGGTTTGTGGAAATTCATCAATTCGCAACAAATCATTGGGTATTCTCTGGATAATTCTTTCAAAATACCAGTTGTAAATTGGGGTTGCGTTCGATATAATATAGAAGTTAACACAAAATCATCCAAGTCGGGGGATTTTTTATATATGGCAAACATTGCAAAGCTAAAGCAGTATTTGGCGCCTGGCCATCATGTCCATCTGGTGGGAATCGGCGGGGTATCCATGCGGCCTCTGGGCCTGGTGCTCAAGGGAATGGGGCTATTGGTCTCTGGATCGGATATGAGCTCTTCGGTGTCCACCGACGAGCTGATCGCGCAGGGCATCCAGGTCTTTATTGGGCATCAAGCGGACAATATTCAGGGGGCGGACTGCGTCATTCGCACCGCCGCTGTTCACAATGACAATCCGGAGATTGCGGCCGCCCGGGCGGCAGGGATCCCCGTATTCGAGCGTGCCCAGGCCTGGGGCATCATCATGCAGGCCTATCAAAACGCAATCTGTGTCTCCGGCACGCACGGCAAAACAACCACCACCTCCATGCTGACCCACATTCTCATGCAGGCCAATGTGGACCCCACCGTGATGATCGGCGGCTATTTGCCCATGCTCCACGCGGGCCATCGGGTGGGAAAAGGCGATACCATTTTGTTGGAAAGCTGTGAATATTGCGATTCCTTTTTGAATTTCTTCCCTACTCTGGCTGTGATTCTAAACATCGAAGCGGATCATCTGGATTATTTTAAGGATTTATCCGCCATCCAGGCCTCCTTTCGGGCCTTTGCTGGGCTTGCTTCCTCGGGGATTCTGGCCAATGGGGACGATCAAAACACCGTAGATGCCTTGCAAGGCATGTCCTATTTGACCTTTGGTTTAGCGCCAACCAATCAAATCCATGCGGAACATATTTCCTCCGATTGGATGCAGTTTGACGTTGTTTGCGACGGACAGCTCTACTGCCACCTGAAGCTACAGGTGATTGGCAAGCACAACGCCCTCAACGCTCTGGCGGCAGCCGGCGCGGCATGGATGTTGGGTATTCCCGGGGAGGCAGTGACCGAAGGGCTTTCTACCTTCCGGGGCGCAGGCCGCCGGTTGGAGTACATTGGCACCTTTCGGGGCGCTGATGTGTATGATGATTATGCCCACCATCCCGGCGAACTAGCAGCTACCATTGCGGCAGTCCGGGGGATGCACTATGACCGGATCATTCTGGCTTTCCAACCCCATACATACAGCCGAACCCGGGCGTTATTTCACGATTTTGTCCGAGAGCTGGGAAAAGTAGATCAGGTTGTACTTGCTGAGATCTATGCCGCCCGGGAGCGAAATACCTACGGCATTTCTTCTTTGGATTTAGCCCAGCAGATACCCGGTGCGGTGTATTGTGAGACGCTACCGGAGGTGACTTCCTATTTGCGCACCATTGCCAGGCCCGGCGACGTGATTTTGACCGTTGGCGCCGGAGACATCTATCGGGCGGGCCAGGCGCTGCTGAAGGAATAGTCAGAACATCTATGGCATCTGAAAAAGGTGACATAGCCACCTTAGACTGTCAAAAGCCCCTCCGAGGGTTTTTGACATGCTGAAAGCCCGCTTACACGGGCTTTTCCTCAGTCATCCTCCAGCACCAGATGGTCCACGCCGGAAAGGGCAAATTCATCCATATAATGGTCCATCCGATCCACAATTTCATCGTAATTGTCGTCGGTGATCTCCGGATAGTCCATATCCCGGCGGGACAATTCTTCCGCCAGGATCTCATAAAACACATTGTCTTCATAAAACCCGATCGCCTCATGGATCCCACCCTCTCGGTAGGCCATTGAGGGAACCGGAAGGCCGTTCCATTTCTCTACCAAAGCCTGTAGGCCAGTGCCTTGACAAAGGCCAAACAGCTTGCTTTCCAGTGCGTCGTAGTCTCCAAACCGGTCTTCTTCCCGGGTGGAATTTAAAACCCAATTGCCAATATACACCAGATCCAGAAGTCTGCGAAATTCCCGTGTGCTTAGCTCAATCTGCATAGGCCATACCTCCTTTTGCGGCTCGTATCTTTATTATAACACGGGTTTTATAGATTTCCAGAAGAATTTTGTAAAGATTCTCTTGTTTTCCTGGTTGGATTGGCATATCATAATGGCATCGATGACTGTGATGCGGAAATGAGGTATTGATTGTGAAAAAATGGAGTGTTTGCGTTCTGTTCGGCGGTATGAGTCCAGAGCATGAGATCTCCCTGCGCTCGGCCGAATCTGTACTGAACAATCTGGATCCTGAGCGGTACAATGTATTCCCGGTTGGCATCACCAAAGAGGGAGACTGGATCCTCTATGGCGGCACTGACTATAGCCAGCTGCCCACGGGCAAGTGGCAGGAGCATCCCGGCAACCGCAGAGCAACCATTTCTCCGGTGCGCGGACAGGGGCTATTGAATTTTGAGGGGGATTGTGTCGTCCGAGAGCGAATCGATGTGATTTTCCCTGTACTCCATGGACAAAATGGGGAGGACGGCGCCATGCAGGGTCTGCTGAATCTGGCAGGGATTCCCTATGTTGGCCCTCATGTGGCAGCATCTGCGGTGGCTATGGACAAGACGTTAACCAAGCTGGTCATGGACCAGGCAGGGATTGCCCAGGCGGATTGGCTACTGGTGCGAAGCGCTGAGCTGGAACAGCACATGGACAAGGTCATCGCCCGAATGGAAGCCCGTTTCCAATATCCTGTGTTCGTCAAGCCCGCTGGGACCGGTTCCTCCGTCGGCGTTTCCAAAGCCAAAGACCGGCTGGCACTGGAGCAGGCGCTGCTAGCCGCCGCCGTTTATGACAAAAAGATTCTGGTAGAGGAATTTATTGACGGCAAAGAGATTGAAGTAGCCGTTATGGGCAACGACAGCCCGGTGGCCTCCGTCTGCGGGGAGATTGATTCCGGGGTGGACTTCTACGACTATGACGCGAAGTATATCACGGACACCTCCACCGCCTATATCCCCGCTCGGATTCCGGAAGAGGTGGCCGAGCAAGTTCGAGAGACTGCGGTTAAGGCGTACTCCGCCATTGGCTGCCAGGGCTTGAGCCGGGTGGATTTCTTTGTCACGAAGCAGGAAAACCGGGTGGTGTTTAACGAGATCAACACCATTCCAGGCTTTACTTCAATCTCCATGTATCCCAAGCTTTTCCATGCCAGTGGTATTCCCTATTCGCAGTTGCTGGATCAGCTCCTGGAGCTGGCAATGGAGGCCTGCGAATGAAACAGGAGGTTCTGCTAACCATTCGGGGTCAGCAACACTATGGGGATGATGCACCGGATGTTATTGAATTGATCACGGATGGATTTCTAGAGCCGTGTGGCAAAGGCTGGGATCTGAGCTATGAGGAGAGCGATTTAACCGGGCTGCAAGGGGTGCTGACCACCTTTCACATTCGGCCGGATGGGGTAATTCTGGAGCGAACCGGTCCACTGCACTCGCAAATGGTGTTCCAGGAGGGGATTTCCCACGAGTCCTTATATGAAATGGAGTTTGGCGCTCTGTTAATTTCCGTCTGCGCAACCCGAATTCGCTGGGAGATTACATTGGAGGGCGGCGTGCTGGAGATTGCCTACCGGATTGCAGTGGAGGAATCCGCCGCCGGTGAAATTTTGTATCGCATCGAAATTCAGCCGAAAAAGCAAACCATGCCGGCAAGCAAAGGCGGACACACTGGCTCCACTGAGCTAGGCGGTGAGGAATAAGCGGCATTATGCAAGAAGCATATTAAAAGGAACTACACCCTGAAAAGAGGCTGTAGTTCCTTTTTTCTATGCCCTATTTTCACAGAGGCCAGAACATCCTGGAAAGGTAGGCCACGTCTCTTCTCGCCTACCATTAAGAAAATGACAAGAATTGTTTAGCGTTTCTTAGGGATTTCACAATGGAATATTAAAACACAATCTGCCCGCCCTATGGTATGATAAATATACCATAAGCAAGTGGATTTTTCCATGCAGAAAGGACATATCATGAAGAAACGCAACATTGCAATTTTATTTGGAGGCTGTTCCCCAGAGTACAGCGTTTCTCTGGAATCGGCCTATGCAGTTATCACTCATCTGGATAAAGAAGCATATCACCCCGTATTGATCGGCATTTCCCCGACGGGAAATTGGTATCATTTCACCGGTAAAATTGAGAATATTCGGTTGGATACCTGGAACAATCCCGCCGACTGCGCCCCAATTCTGGTATCTCCCGGCCAAGATTGTCACGCTCTTTTCGTACAAAAAAACGGCGGCGTGGAGAAGGTCCACTTGGATGCCGCCTTCCCGGTCCTCCATGGCAGAAATGGGGAAGACGGGACAGTACAGGGTCTTTTGGAACTGGCAGGGATCCCATTGGTAGGATGCGGCGTTCTGGCCTGTGCTTTGTGCATGGACAAGCACAGGGCCCACAAGCTGGTGCAGTCCGCCGGCGTTGCAGTCCCCACCGCCGCTGTTTTTACTCAGCCGGTGGACAAGAATCAGGTCTTGGCTACCGCCGAAGATCTGGGCTATCCACTTTTTGTCAAACCCCTCCGGGCCGGTTCCTCCTATGGCATTACAAAAGTCATGGTACCGGAGAAATTGCCCGACGCTCTGGCGCTGGCCTTTTCATACGACAGCCAGGTAATCTTGGAAGAGGCGATCTCCGGCTTTGAGGTGGGATGCGCCGTTTTGGGAGATGATGAACTGACCTTGGGCGCGCTAGATGAAGTGGAATTGGCGGATGGCTTTTTTAATTATACAGAAAAATATGCATTAAAAACCGCTGCCATTCATGTCCCGGCCCGCATCTCCCCAGCAAAAACTGAAGAAATTAAGGAAACTGCCCAACGGATTTACAAAGCTCTGGGATGCCGGGGCTTTGCCAGGGTAGATCTATTTTTGGATCAGAACGGCAGCGTGATTTTCAATGAGGTCAATCCAATCCCAGGCTTTACCGTCCACAGCCGCTATCCCAGCATGATGCAGGCAGTTGGTATGTCTCTGGAACAGGTGATCTCTGCGGTCATTGAATTGGCGGTGGGTGAATGAACAGTTTACTTCTCGTCAATCGCCAGCATCCCTGTCCGGTGGATACAGCCCAGGATCTGATGCCTGTCCACAAACGATATCCCCATATTTTATTGAAACAAGAGGCGGCTGGCGCTCTAGGGCGCATCATGGAGCAGCTAGACGGCTGGCAATTTCTTGTCCCTGTTAGCGGCTGGCGCTCTCACGCGGAACAAAAGAAAATTTATGAAGATTCCCTCCGGGATAACGGCCCAGTGTTTACTGCGCAATTTGTGGCGCTACCGGGATACAGCGAGCATCAAACCGGTCTAGCCATCGATCTGGGCCTACTCCAACCGGAAATCGATTTTATCTGCCCCACATTTTCTGATGCGAAGATCTGTCAAAGGTTTCGGGATTTGGCCCCGGCCTACGGCTTTGTGGAGCGCTATCCTGCGGGAAAGGAGCATATTACCGGTATCGCCCACGAACCGTGGCACTTTCGCTATGTGGGCGTTCCCCACGCGGAGGAGATGGCACGAAGGGGACTAACCTTGGAGGAATATCTGGCATGAACATTCGGGAAGCCATTGTCGACTACTCCAAGGGAGATTCCCTGCGCTGGTTTTGGAGACTGTTTTACTGGCGGCAACAGTGCTCCAACAGCACCATGCGTAGCATTCTGACCTTTTTTCTCAACCGCATAGCCTGCCGGCATGGAGGCTATGTGGGATACGGGGCCGTCTTTGACGCCATCCCTTTGCTTCCCCATGGACTTCATGGCGTATATATCTCCCGGTACGCCCGCATTGGCGCCAACTGCTGTATCTATCAAAATGTCACGATTGGAGAGGTAAACCGAATTGCCCCGCAAATTGGAAATTCCTGCCTGATTGGCGCTGGAGCCATAATTGTTGGCGACATTAAAATTGGCAACGATGTGAAAATTGGCGCTGGAGCGGTGGTCTGCACCGATATTCCAAGCCATGTGACGGTAGTCGCTCCACCCTCGAGAATTTTAGTCAGGGGGACCGAACATGACTGAGTTTTATCAAGGCCGCGCCTGGATTGAGCTGGATATAACCGCACTTCGGCACAATGTGGAGCGGTTGCAAGCTCTGCTAAACCCAGACTGCGCACTGATGCCTGCCGTCAAGGCCAACGCCTATGGACATGGCGCTATTCCAATTGCCAAAGAGCTAAACGCGTTGGGGATCCGGGCATTTTGTGTTGCTTCAATTTTGGAAGGTGTGGAGCTGCGCCAGAATGGAATTCTGGGGGAGATCCTGATTCTGGGTTACACCCATCCCCAATATGCACCACTGCTTGCGCAGTACCGTCTGACCCAAACGATCTTAGATCACACCTATGCCCTAGCGTTAAATGCCTGTAAACAAACAATTGATGTCCAGATCAAAATCGATACCGGGATGCACCGTCTAGGAACGTCTTATCAAAATCTGGCAGAGCTTCAACAGATCTTTGCCTGTCGTCAACTTCGCGTCACTGGGGCCTACACCCACCTGTATGAGGATGATCTAACGCTTCCTACGGGCCGAGCGGCAGCTTTGGCCCAGGGTAGAGCTTTTTACCAGACCGTAGACCGGTTAAAAGCGCTGGGCTATCGAATCCCAAAAGTTCATATTTTGGCCAGCAGTGGTCTGCTTCATTGCCCTGGCATCGGTGGAGACTATGGGCGGGTTGGAATCGCCTTGTATGGGCAAATGCCGGTGAAGGCCCAGTGGAAAAGCGCCGGCGTGGATTTACGGCCGGTCCTCTCCCTCAAAGCGCGGATTTCTCTCATTCGAGACATTGCAAAGGGAGACGGCGCTGGATATGGACATCAGTTTGTGGCCAGACGAGACACAAAAATTGCGGTGGCCACCATTGGCTATGGGGACGGCTTGCCACGCAGACTGTCCAACGGCGTAGGCGCAGCGCTGATCCGAGGCCAGACCGCCCCAATTATAGGGCGCATATGCATGGATCAGACTCTGCTGGATGTGACAGATATTCCCGCCGTCGTCCCCGGGGACATTGCCGTGTTTATTGGGAAATCCGGCAGCAAGGAAATTACGGCCTGCGATGTGGCGGAGCAAGCAGGGACCATCTCCAACGAGATTTTAAGCTGTTTAAGTCACCGGCTAGAACGAACGCCAGTCCAAACCACAGCACGGCAGCATGCGCAATTGCTGGCTGCAGGGTCAAGCGCGCTCTGAATGTTATCATCCAAACTTCTGTATTCCATTTTTATGTATCTTGAAACGATTCCGAAAAAGGCAGGCGGATAGGGCAAAGTTCCATTCGCCTGCCTTTTCTGATAATTGCTTTAGGGCAAAGAGGGACCCCTGCTTTTATTTCTTGAAAGCAGGGGTCCTTTGACAGTTTGCCCGATTTTATCGGGGTTTCTTGAAACAATATCTTTTTTATTGTTTCCTACTGATGCAGTTAAGCAATCCAAATCCAAGCCCGTTACCCAGCACGTGCGGGCCGCGATTAAAAAAAGTGACGGAATGAACGTCCTCTGACGTGAAAGGGAACTATATTTTGACACGAAGCGCCTTCTCCTGGAAGTTAGGGAGTGCAAAGCAAATGGCGCAGTTTATATTGAAAACTACACCATTTCTTTTAACCTGTTGGAGAGCTCGTTCATCAAAGCTAGTGTAATATCCTTTGCAATGATGGAAGCACTGATAAAATTATCCTCAAAACTGGCGGCTCCGCTATGCTCAGCCGTATCGGTAATACATCGGATAGAAATAAATGGAATATTATTCACATGATACACATGAGCAATCGCAGCGGTTTCCATATAACGGCGAATGGTGTTTTCCGTTTGCCTGCCTTTACGCCAATGCTTTCCAATGCTCCTCTTGTCCCGAGATAAATCAAACGATTGCCTCGGGGTATTTAATCTATTTTTGGCTTAAAAGACGCAGAAATACCGCCAAAAAATGTTCCTGTGGCGGCACAAAATCTCTATTTAAAAAGGAAAAATGATTAAAAATCCCAGAAAAGAAGCTTTTTTATCAAAAAGAAAGAACGCTAATTTTGTAGTAAAATTAGCGTTCTTAATTTGGTGCGAATGCTCTTACAGCATTTTTTGAAGAAATCCAGTCATATCAACGGTTTGCGGGCCGTCAGCAAGAGGTTTTGTTCTTAAATTGTACGATCAAGAACCGTAACTTGTGTAATCACATCACGCAGACGATCAGAGCCAACCATATATTCAAGAACTTCGTCCGGTGTATCGCAGAGCTTTTCTGTTTCCTCCTGATTGGCAACGGAAATGCTGATTTTCCCGCTTCTGCGATGTGTAATACAGTATAGAATCTCATTCCAGATGAATTCAACCTCGCCATGCCACCTCATGCATGTTTTGAAGTCGCTAATCGTTGTAAAGTGATTTTGTTCTGGTGAATTTGCAGGAACAATTGTATTTGCCATAAGGAAAAGCCCTCCATACTTTTTGAATTCCGGTGCGCCATCCGGATAGTTGATTGGCGACTGCGGATCAGGATATTCCGCAGGATTATCCCAATGGATTGGGTGATCGTGTGGATTGGTATGTGCCCATGGCTGCTTATGATCTGTATAGTGTCGTTCTGTTATTGCACGCCCATCCTCACCAATTTTTGTGTCAACACGATATCCGTTCTGATAGGTTATTTTTATTTCTCCCGGTTTACCTAAAAATCTCTGATCTTGTGGTTTGTTAGGATTTGGCCGCCATTTCCGCCATAGGCGCTGCCGCCACCCTTATAAGCGCCGCCGATCAAGTATGGCTCTATTATATCACGTTCAGGTCGATACGTCTCACCGATTTTGAAGTCGTCGAGATTTTCGTTTTGATAAGTTCTCTCATAGCTCATATATTTCCATGAGCTGCGTTCATAGTCCACATGGACAATGTTGCCCTGCATTTCAGGAAATGGTGTGTTGTAACAAATGATCTTCTCCGGCTCGGATCTGCCGCAGCATCTCGTTGTAGCCAGCCATGAACCACTCTTTCTGGTCGCGGCGGTTATCGTGCTCTGAGGCCATATAAGTGGAAACGGCCACAACTCTTCCTTTTTCGATCCCCTCAAAGCAGAAATCAAAAGTGGATTCATCACCCCAGTTTACCGCGGGGATAACACGGATTCCTTTGGATGCCCAGTAGGCGCCGCACCAGCGGTTACGGAATACATTGTAAAGCTGCATAACCGGGGCCATTTCCAGATACATACTAAAATCAGGGGAGAGTACCGCACGGTAACGGGAGAGTTTTTCAATATCGCTGTCAGGATTCTTCCATACCCGCTCAAAGCGGTAGTCATATAAGAAGAAATGGACCATGCGGTCAAGGTGATTCTGATCCTCCAGATGGGTTTTGTCAAAACCGATCAACAAAAGGTCATCAAAGTCTCCGGGCTTTTCCTGAAATTTGGGAATGATGGGGATTTGCAGTTTCCCTTTGCCGGGAAACTGATTTCGGAGCAGGGATTGGCTGGTACGGTAATTGTAATTTTCTTCGGTCATATGGAACCTCCTGTATGTAGTAAGGAACAAGTCCTTCTATGATACAGGTTTCCCAGTAATGAAAGTTGCACGTTTCCGTGCAACAAAACCAAAAAATTTCTGAAAATCGGCAATATAAAAAATCGGCGAATCCTATAAAGACTCACCGATGGAAAGAGCGAACACTTTCGAGGAAGTAACGTTTGGGTCTGCGCCCTAAACCAAACCGAAGCCCAGCGCAGCGGGTTCGATTTGGCGAGGAGGAGCAGCGGCGTAAGCGCGCTCTGACTTTTGAAAAAAGTCGGAGCAAGCGATACAAAGCTTGCTCCGACGTGGTGCGGGCAACAGGACTCGAACCTGCACGTCTGATGACAGTGGAACCTAAATCCACCGAGTCTACCAATTCCACCATGCCCGCAGGGAAACTAGGCAATGGAATGCAATCCACTGACTTTTTGCATTGTAGCACGCCAACCTATCTTTTGTCAAGCATTCCTTTTTCTACAAGCAAATCTATTCCATTGAAGAACCGGTTTCTTCGGAGAGATACTGCTCCCAAAGTAGCGATGTTTGGGAGTCCACTTGGAAGGTATCTCGAATGGCTTTGCAAAGAACGGACAGCTTCTTTTGCAGATAAGGCGCCTGAAACATCGCCTGTCTATCCGGCTGAACCGCGTATTCTAAAATTCTTGCCCGATCCTCTTTTGGGAAGGTCATAGAATAATCATCCACAAAAGCTTGTTCAACACCATCCAGATATTCTCCCCGGTATTCCTGCTGATAACGAATATAGTCGTAGTCGTAAGTAAATCCTTCCGGATTCAAAGACGCCCAGTTGTCCAAATAATCTGTATGGGCAAATATATAGTTGTCCAGTAGGTGCTCCAATTCATGGTAGAGCGTATTCGTCAGGGCATCCTCCATGGCCAATACAATGCAGGGGCAATCCTCTTGCCAGTATTGCAGACCACCGGCGGCAGTAAGCACGCTGTCCTGTGTTCCCCGAATCTCCTGCACCAGGGCAATCATCAGGGGCTTCTGGCAATCCGCCGCCTGACGGAGCATGCCATCCGGGAACTGGGATAGCACCTCTTCCAGTTGTTTCAGCGCTCGTCGGTATAGACCCACAGAATAAGCCCGGACCAAAGCATAATCCTCTGGCTCCAACGCTTCAATCTGATCCCATACCAAGATCTCTACGCCAAAACGCTGGCCAAACTGTTTCGCCTGTTGGGAAATCTGGGCCAGACCATCCAAATCCGGATCCTCGTCGGTAAAGCGGCGGTTTGTGTATACCGCCGGATCCTCTGGATCCGAAGCTTTCAAATTCCACTGGTAAAGCGTGCCCCCATTTAAATCTAAAAACCAAATATCCTCCCCTTGCGCCTGATAACTGGCAGGCGTTATATCCTGGGGAAGCTGCACGCTGG
>CAOJND010000002.1 GCA_948439445.1 uncultured Eubacteriales bacterium
ATTCTATTTCTCCATTTTCTTGCTCATATCTTTCAATATATAACCTACAAAGATGCTCCAGAAGATTGCTTACACTTCTCGTTTCACGCTTGGCAATATACCGCATTTTTTCTAAATACGTACCTTTCAGATTAAATGTAAATGGCGTTTTAATCGTCGGCATAGGGATCCCTTCAATAAACAAAGTATATTATGAAATCAAGCAGAGCTTTCTTCTTTGACAGTAAATTGAGAACTACCAAATAAACTTGCTAGCTCGTTGACAGCCATATCATGTTTTGCGTATAATCGTGCAATTTGTCAGTCCACGGCATCTTTCATGCTCACATCCTCACCCCCATTGCAATGCGTCATAAGCCTATTATAAGTAATTTCGTCATAAAATGTATTGGATATATCCCAAATTAATAATTTATACATTATATTTTGGATTAAACTCCTAGAAAGGTTGGCAAAAGGCGCGTGTACACACCATATTAAACAAGCCATGTGCCTTTTGTGTTTATTGAGGGGTGTGCGCTTGCGCGTAGAACTGATTTATGAAAAGAAATATCCCCCCGCGCAGACCAGTGGGAGGAACTAAAAAAGGCGGCCGGACCAGCCAGGGAATCGGAGACGCTGCGGCGGCCTGAAGGAGCTGAACCGGGTCTTTGGGATGGCAGATACGTTCCCCTTTTTCAAGGACATCGACGGGCGGGATCTCACCATATGCATGGACTATTACACCCACGCGGTTCTGCGCGGGGGTAAAATCGTTGCGCCGTAGCGGCAAATCCCAGGCGGCAAGCCTCAAGCCAAAGCGCCCCTGCTTTCCCATGGCGAAAGCAGGGGCACTTACTAGTGGAAAACTCTACAAGGCTTTTTCAACCATTTGAAGCCCTGTGCGGAGTGACTTTACTTACTGCATGAGAACGCTCCGTTCATACAGCTCATGGGGGGCAATGTCTTGTCCATTGCTCCACTCGATTCCAACTCCGCCCGGAAGCATTTGAACCGTGCGGAAATATCCCGGATCCCTTAGCTCCTCAAACCATGGACCACTGATATAGGGCGCCACGTCGAAAATTTTTACCTCGCCTGTTTCGTAGGCCAATCTGAGCTGAAAGGCCTCCATTGGCACAACGCTTTTCAATCGCGGTTGCAGAACAGACATTATCACACCTCTATTTCTTCCAAAAAGAGTTTTTCTTCTATATATTTTATCAGGTCATAATCTGATTTGCAATGGGCTAGCCGTGGAAAAAAAGGTTGCAAAATCGGGAAGAAAAGGGTACAATAAACCCAATTTGGGAAAAGAGGTAGCCCCTATGACACAGCAGCTACAGCGCATCCTGCCCACGGTGCAAAAGCCAGCCCGCTATGTGGGCGGGGAATACAACGAAATCCAAAAGGATCCCGCCACAGTGCGGGTAAACGTGGCGTTTTGTTTTCCAGACACCTATGAAATCGGCATGTCCAATTTGGGAATGCGGATCCTCTACGGCGTGATGAACCAGATGGACGGGATCTGGTGCCAGCGGGTTTTCGCCCCCTGGGGGGATATGGAGCAGGCTATGGTGGAAAATGGCCTGCCCCTGTGGGCGCTGGAAAGCCAGCGGCCGGTGAAGGAATTTGACCTCATCGCCTTTACCATCGGCTATGAGATGTCTTATACCAATGTGCTGAACATGCTCCGCTTAGCGGGAATCCCGCTGCGCAGCGCCCAGCGGGAAGGGCTGCACAATCTGGTGTTTGCCGGCGGGGTGTGCGCGTTTAACCCGGAGCCTTTGGCGGAGTTTGTGGACTTTTTCTCCCTGGGCGAGGGAGAGGAAAGTACGGTGGAAATCCTCTCCCTATATGACAAAGCCAAGTGCCAGGGATGGAGCAAGGAACATTTCCTGCGGGAAGTGGCCAAAATAGGCGGTGTGTATGTGCCCTCTTTCTACCGGCACGAATATCACAAGGACGGCTCCCTGTCCGCCATTGTCCCTCTGGAAGATGGCGTTCCCACCAAGATCACCAAGCGAATTGTCCAGGATCTGGACAAGGCGTACTATCCGGTTAAAACCATTGTCCCATCCACAGAGATTGTCCATGACCGCTCCAACTTGGAGGTATTTCGGGGCTGCATCCGGGGCTGCCGGTTCTGCCAGGCGGGATTTTCCTGCCGTCCGGTACGCAAGAAAAGTCCCCAGGTGCTATATCAGCAGGCGGCGGAGCTGCTGGAAAACGCCGGGGACAACGAATTGAACCTTTCCAGCCTGTCCACTTCGGACTATCGAGGCCTACAGGAGCTGATGGAGCTGCTGTTCCCCTACTGCGCGGAACATAAGATCAGCCTTTCGGTGCCCTCTTTGCGGGCAGACAACTTCTCCCGGGCGCTGATGCAAAAGCTGCAAACCCTGCGAAAAAGCGGCCTGACCTTTGCGCCGGAGGCCGGAACCCAACGGCTGCGGGACGTGATCAACAAAAACCTGACCGAGGAGGAAATCCTCACCACCTGCGCCAACGCCTTTTCCGGCGGCTGGAACAATGTGAAGCTATATTTTATGCTGGGACTTCCCTCCGAAACGGACGAGGACGTGCTTGGCATCGCACAATTGGTGTACCGGGTGATTCAAACCTGGAAAGCCACCGCCAGCAATAAAAAGCGGGGCCTGCGGGTGCACGTGGCCACGGCCTTTTTCGTGCCAAAGCCCCACACGCCCTTCCAGTGGGAGGCGCAGATCACCCCGGAGGAGTACATGCGGCGGGTGCGGCTGCTCAAGGAGCATTTTTACTCCAAATCCGTGGAGTACAGCTACCACGCCCCGGATCTGAGCCAACTGGAGGCGGTCCTTGCCCGGGGCGACCGGCGGCTAGGGCCGGTGCTGGAGGAAGCGGTCCGCCGGGGCGCCCGGCTGGACGGCTGGGATGAATATTTTGACTATAATCTATGGATGGAAGCCTTCGCCGCCTGCGGTGTGGATCCCCATTTCTATACCACACGGGGCTTTGGCGAGGAGGAGCTGCTGCCCTGGGACCCAATCGATGTAGGCGTCACCAAGGATTTTCTGCGCCGGGAGCGGCATCGGGCATACGACGGCCAGATCACCCAGGACTGCCGCCATGGATGCAGCGGATGCGGCGCCAATACTATGCTGAAGGGGGTGGGATGCGATGCCTAGAGTGCTGTTTTCCAAGACCGGCAACGGCGTCTGGATCTCCCACCTGGATCTGATGCGGCTGTTTCAGCGAGCCTTTCAACGCGCGGGGCTGCCTTTAAAGCACAGCCAGGGCTTTCGGCCCAGACCGGTGGTGTCCATCGCCCTGCCCCTGTCCGTGGGGGTGCAGAGCGTGTGCGAGCTGCTGGATTTTGAGCTGGACGGCCCGCCGGTGGCCATGGAGGAAATCCAGGCCCGGCTGAACCAGGCCCTCGTCGCCGGGGTAACCGTGCAGAAGGTCTACGAAGCTGGGCGCAAGCTCAAAGAGCTGGCACTGCTGGGATGCACCGTAGCCCTGGAATATGACGCCGGGGTCCCGGCGGGCTGCCGGGAGGCGGTGGAAGCATTATTTCATCAGGCGCGTCTGCTGGTGGAGAAAAAGGGGAAAAATGGACCACAGGAGCAGGACATTCTGCCCATGCTTCACAGCCTGGATGTAGTGCAGACGGATGGGTGCACGTTGGCGCTTAAGGCGGTGGTCAGCGCCCAGAATCCGGCGCTGAATCCCATGCTGCTGGCCGCGGCGGTGGAGCGGTATCTACCCCAGCTACGGCCGGATTTTGCCCACTGCCGCCGGGAGGAACTATTTGACGCCCAGGGGCAACAATTTCGATAAGGAGCGTAACAAAATGGAACATGAATATTTGGAACTGGAGTCTTGTCCCAGCTGCCGGGGAACCGGTATGCTACAGCACGAGGGCGGCTGGAATGTGCAGGTGGAATGCTTGGACTGCGGCGCCCACACGGTCTATGTGGAATACGACAATGAGCAGCAGCGCCAAGAGGCTGAACGTCAGGTGGCCAGATTGTGGAATATGGGAAAGGTCATCCGCAGCGAACCAGGCGAATAGCGAAAACTGACCCGACGCATTTATACACGATAAACGGACCGCAAGCATTCATTGTAAAGCGTTATAAAAAAGATAGGTGAAAAAACGTGACGAAAAATGCTATCATTTCAATTGTATTTTCCGCAGTCCTTTTGATCGGAATTCTGGTATGTCTTATTTGCAATTTTGCAATCTCCGGCAATTTAACATGGGCACTCATTCCGGTCAGCTCCATTGTTTTCGCATGGGTCATATCTTTTCCAAGTTTGATACTGGGAAAGAGGGGACTTGTCCCAAGTTTAATCGCATTGAGCGTTTTTACGATCCCCTATCTATTCCTGTTGAGCGGCTTAATAAACGTAAAAGAAGTATTTTCAATTGGCGTAGTGATGGCGGTGCCTTCCATCGTTTTTTTGTGGATCATCGTTGCGACTTTTAAATGCGTTGGGAAATCAAGAAGGCTGACTGCATTAGGAATTGCTTTTTTATTAGCCATTCCATTTTTGCTGATCATCCATGGACTGCTATCAAAAATGATAGAAGAGCCAGCGCTTGATCTATGGGATTTGCTGTCTATCTTGGTGTTGTTATTATTGGCGGTCGTTTCCTTTGTTTGCGTTCATGTGAAAAAAAGATCCGTAACGAAATAAGGACGGTATAAAACAGTAAATTGCCAATCGTAGAATTACCACTCCGCTTCGGATGCTGGGTAAAACGCAAAACGAAAAACAGCGTATTTTTTGAGAGGCAGCCTCTGCCTCTCAGGGTTTTTGTACCGTTTTCCCACCGCAACAAGCATAAAAGAGGACAAGCAACACACTTCCCTCGGTATATACAGGCATGGATGGCAATTTATTATTCTGGCCCACTTCTCCACTTGACCGGAAATAAAAGGTATGCTATATTGTATGGCGGTCACGGGAAATGGATCATCCTTCCATGGTCCTGCCGAAATCTATTTGGGCAAGGAGCCTTCTGTCATGCGGAAAAAAATACTCACCTATTGCGCCATTGTCCTCCTGGCAGCGGTATGCGCCGTCAATTACCAGATTTTTGTTTTTCCCAACCGATTCGCCCCGTCGGGCCTGAACGGCATCTGTACCATGATTCAGCATGTAACCGGTATCAGCATGGGCTATCTCTATTTAGCCGTCAACTTTCCCCTGGCGATGTTGGTCTATAAGCGGGTCAGCCGGATTCTAGCGATCCGCTCTATGGTCTATGTGATCACTTTTTCCGTGCTGTTGGCCGTGCTGGGAGAGGCAGATCTAGGCCGGTTTGCCTATGAGACAGCCAATGGCACCAGCACCATTCTAGGTCCATTGGTGGCAGGCATTATCAGCGGCAGTTGCTATAGCCTACTGATTCCAGCCTGTACCTTTATGGGCGGCACGGACTTTATTGCCTCGCTGATCCACAAGTCCCGGCCGGATCAGAATTTCTTTTGGATCAGCTTTGCCATCAATATTTTGGTGGCAGCCAGCAGTTATTTTGTCTACGACTTTCAAATTGAGCCGGTGATTCTGTGCATTCTATACAGCTTTATGTCCAGCACCGTGTCCGACCGGATGGTGAAAAGCGGGCGGGAAGCCGTGCGCTTTGAAATTATTACGGACAAGCCCAAGGAGCTATCCGACGATATCATTGCCAAAACCCACCACAGCACAACCCTGGTGCCAGGTAAGGGCATGTTCCAGGGCAAGCAGACAAACGTACTGATTTGCGTCATCAACAAAGCGCAGGTTTCCATTCTGTCTGAAATCATCCGCTCCTATCCCAGAACCTTCGCCATTATGGGTCCTGTGACCCAGGTGGTGGGCAATTTTAAGCATTTGAAAAATGATGGGAAAGCTGTCAATAATCTTCTTGACGGCGGGGACGGGCCTGCGATATAATAAAGGGTAATCAAGTGGCGAGATGCCCCTGGCTTGGGCGCCGCCGAAAAAACGATAAAATAGGGAGGGTTTTCCAATGGCGCACTATTTTCAGGAGCCAAGTCACACCTTTAGCGAGTATCTGCTGATCCCAGGGTATACCGCAGAGGACTGCATTCCCAGCAACGTGACCCTGCGCACACCGCTGACCAAGTTCCGGAAGGGCTTTGAAGAACCGGCAATTTCGCTAAACATACCGCTTGTGTCCGCCATTATGCAGTCGGTGTCCAACGATACGTTGGCCATCGCCCTGGCAAAGGAAGGCGGTCTAAGCTTTATCTATGGCTCCCAATCCATTGAAGAGGAGGCCGCAATGGTGGCCCGGGTCAAGAGCTATAAGGCAGGCTTTGTGGTCTCTGCCTCTAATCTGACCCCTCAACACACATTGGCGGACGTGTTGACGTTGAAAGAGCAAAACGGCTTCTCCACTGTGGCCATTACCTCCGATGGCACGGCCAACGGCAAACTGCTGGGTATCGTCACCAGCCGGGACTACCGGGTCTCCCGGATGAGCCCCCAGGCGCTTGTCTCTGATTTTATGACCCCGCTGGAAAAGTTGGTCACCGCCCCGGCAGAGACCTCCCTGAAGGAAGCCAATGATATTATTTGGGAACACAAGCTCAATTCCCTACCCATTGTGGACAAAGAAGGGCGGCTGATGTATTTTGTGTTCCGGAAGGACTACTCCTCCCACAAGGATAACCCCCTGGAGCTATTGGATGATAAGAAACGTTATCTGGTGGGTGCGGGTATAAACACCCGGGACTATGCCCAGCGGATTCCCGCCCTACTGGAGGCCGGCGCGGACGTGCTTTGCATCGACTCCTCCGAGGGCTATACCTGCTGGCAGCAAAAGACCATCAGCTGGGTGCGGGAGCACTACGGCAACGATGTAAAAATTGGCGCAGGCAATGTGGTGGACCGGGATGGATTTTTGTTCCTGGCCCGGGCCGGCGCGGACTTTGTGAAGGTAGGCATCGGCGGCGGCTCCATCTGCATCACCCGGGAGACCAAGGGCATCGGCCGGGGACAGGCCACGGCGCTCATCGAGGTAACCGCCGCCCGGGATGAGTATTTCCGGGAGACCGGCATCTACGTGCCCGTGTGCTCCGATGGCGGCATTGTTCACGACTACCATATGACCCTGGCGCTGGCCATGGGGGCGGACTTCTTGATGCTAGGCCGGTACTTTGCCCGGTTTGACGAAAGCCCCACGCCTCGGGTGATGGTTAACGGCGCTTATATGAAGGAATACTGGGGCGAAGGCTCCAACCGGGCCAGAAACTGGCAGCGCTATGATCTGGGCGGTTCCTCCAAGCTAAGCTTTGAAGAGGGTGTGGACTCCTATGTGACCTACGCCGGTTCCCTCCACGACAATGTGGAATCCAGTCTGTATAAGGTGAAGAGCACCATGTGCAACTGCGGCGTGACGGATCTGCCCAGCTTGCAGCGGGACGCCAAGTTGACCCTGGTCTCCTCAGTGTCCATTGTGGAGGGCGGCTATCACGACGTGACCCTGCGCTCCACCTCTCAGGTAAAATAAGAAATGTACTTGGTGCTTGGGTTGGCGTTTCTAGCAGCGGGAATCGGTATGCTGGTGTCTCCCCAGACGTTCTATATTATCATGGAGAGCTGGAAGAACAATGCCGCGCAAGAGCCGTCCGACCTATACCGGCTCAACGTCCGCATTGGAGGCGGTTTTGTAACCCTGGTAGGGATTGGCGCCATTGCGCTGCAATTTTGGCTCTAGAAAACACAGTGATAGATTCTTATAAAAAAGCTTCCCACCTGCCTTGCCGCAGATGGGAAGCTTTTTCGCCGTAAAAAGATTCTTTATTGGTCCAACAGCGCCAAAATCGCGTCTCCATAGGCCTGGCAGGTGGCCCCATTTCGATCACCGGTGACGTGGACGGTACAATCGGACAGCGCCTGCTCCAACCGCTGCGCCGCCTGGGTGCGGCAGATGTGCCGCAGCAGCATGGCCTCCGCCTTTAAAATGCTGGCGGGGTTTGCGTAGTCCCCCAGCCCCTCCTGTAGCATCCGCGGTGCGGAGCCATGGATGGCCTCAAACATGGCGTACCGGTTGCCCAGGTTGGCGCTGCCAGCCGTGCCCACGCCCCCCTGGATTTGCGCCGCCTCGTCGGTTAAAATATCGCCGTAGAGATTGGGCAGCAAAAAGACCTGGAACTGCCGGCGCAGGCTGTCGTTGACCAGATTGGCAGCCATGATGTCGATATACCAGTCGTCCGCGGTAATCTCCGGATAGTCCTGGGCCACCTGGTGGCAGATCGCCGTAAATTTTCCATCGGTTTTCTTCATAATATTGGCTTTGGTGACAATAGACACCCTGGTTTTCCCGTTGCGCCGGGCATAGTCAAAGGCCGCCCGGGCAATCCGACGGGTACCGGCGTCCGTGGTCACCTTAAAATCCATGGAAAGGCCCGGCGCTTCCACGCCCCGGCTGCCCAGCACATATTCGCCCTCGGTATTCTCCCGGAAGAACATCCAGTCGATGCCAAGGGCGGGAATAGACACCGGCCGTACATTGGCGTACAGATCCAACTCCCGCCGCAGGGTTACATTGGCGCTTTCCATGGCGCCGCCCATGGGTGTGGTGGTGGGACCCTTCAGCAAAACATCACAATCTTTGATGGCCTGTAAGCTCTCCGGTGGAACGGAAACGCCCTGGGCCAGCCGGTTTTCCAAGGTCAGTCCTGGAATCCGGCGCAGAGTAACCGTCCCTGCGGCGATTTCCGACTCCAAAAGCCTGCGCAGCACCCGCTCCGCCTGGGCCATGATGATGGGGCCAATGCCATCCCCCTGCGCCAGGCCGATGGTCACCGGGCGTTGGCCGGAAAAGTCCACCTTTTCCCCTTCCAGGGTCTCAATCCGGCGCAGCTGCTCCTCCAGCAGCGCGCGAAACTGTTCACAGGCCAAATCCAACTGATTCATTGGCCGCCCTCCTTTGTATAGTTCAGTAGGCCTCCGGCCAACAAAATGGCCTGCTGGCGCTGGGTCAGGCTACATTCCAGGCAGATGGCTTTGCCGCTGCTCTCGTCCACCAGGGTCACGCGGCCTTGGGCCATGCCGGCGCGGATTCCCTCCAACCGGAGCCTGCTCCCCTGCTCCAACGCGTCGTAATCCGCCGGATCCTGGAAGGTCAGGGGCAAAATTCCGGCGTTAATCAGATTTGCCACATGGATCCGGGCGAAGCTCTTGGCGATAACGCAGCGAATTCCTAAGTACATGGGCACCAGCGCCGCGTGCTCCCGGGAGGAGCCTTGGCCATAGTTATCGCCGCCCACCACAATGCCGTCTCCCGCCGCCAAGGCCCGCTCCGGGAAGGTGGGGTCGCAGACCTCAAAACAGAACCGGGACAGGTAGGGAATGTTGGAGCGGTAGGGCAAAATTTTCGCCCCGGCAGGCATGATATGGTCCGTGGTAATGTTATCGCCCACCTTCAGCACCAACTGGGCCTGAAGGGTATCGGCAAAAGGCTTGCTCTTGGGAAACTCTTTGATGTTTGGGCCGCGAAGTACCTGCACCTGGGCCGCCAGTTCCGCCGGCGCCGGAGGCAAAATGGCGGAATCGTCCACCCGAAACCGCTCCGGCAGGGAAACCGGCGCAATGGGGGGCAATGTGGTGGGATCGGTTATGCAGCCAGCCACGGCGGAAGCCGCCGCCGTCTCCGGAGAGACCAGGTAGACCTGGGCGTCTCTGGTGCCGCTGCGGCCCAGGAAGTTCCGGTTGAAGGTGCGCAGGCTGACGCCGCCGGAATTGGGCGAAAAGCCCATGCCAATGCAGGGGCCGCAGGCGCATTCCAGCAGCCTGGCGCCGCTGGCCAGAAGCGCAGATAGCGCGCCGCAATCGGATAGCATGGTCAGCACCTGCTTGGAGCCGGGGGAAATGGAAAGACTCACCCCGGGGGCCACGGTTTTATCCTTTAAAATCGCCGCCACCTTCAAAAGATCCTGCAAAGAGGAATTGGTACACGAGCCGATGCAGACCTGATCCACCCTTGTCCCGGCCAGGCTGTCCACGCTCACCACCTGATCCGGGCTGTGGGGGCAGGCGATCATGGGCCTGAGCGCCGACAGATCGATCTCAATCACCCGGTCATATTCCGCGTCCGGATCGCTCTGTAGGGGGAGATAATCCGCTTCCCGGCCCTGGGCCTTCAGAAACGCCCGGGTGACCTCATCCGACGGGAAAATGGAGGTGGTAGCACCCAGCTCGGTACCCATATTGGTGATGGTGGCCCGCTCCGGCACCGACAGGCCGGCGATCCCCGGCCCGCCCCACTCGATAATGGCGCCTACGCCGCCTTTGACGGATAAAATCCGCAGCAGCTCCAAGCTCACATCCTTGGCCGTGACAAAGGGGCGGAGCTTTCCCGTTACATGTACCTTATACAGCTTGGGATATGTAATGTAATAAGCGCCGCCGCCCATGGCCACCGCCACGTCCAGCCCGCCGGCGCCAAAGGCCAGCATACCCATGCCGCCGCCGGTGGGGGTGTGGCTGTCGGAGCCAATCAAGGTCTTGCCGGGGATGCCAAACCGCTCCAAATGCACCTGATGGCAGATGCCATTGCCCGGACGGGAAAAATAAACGCCGTGTTTGGCCGCCACGGATTGTAGATACCGGTGGTCGTCCGCGTTTTCAAAGCCGGATTGGAGGGTGTTGTGATCCACATAGGCCACGCTCCGCTCTGTTTTTACCCTGGGAATGCCCATGGTCTCAAATTCCAGATAGGCCATGGTGCCTGTGGCGTCCTGGGTCAAGGTCTGGTCAATTTTCAGCGCAACTTCCTTTCCCGGGGCCAGCTCACCGCAAATCCGATGCGCCCGGATGATCTTCTGCGCTATGGTTTCTCCCATGATCGTGTAACCTCCTGATGATATTTTCCTTGGCATGATGGATGTGTTCTTTGGTCCGCTTTGCCGCCAAATCCCCGTCCCCGGCCGCAATCGCGTCGTAAATGGCCTGATGCTCTTTCACCACCAGGACAGTACGGTCGGCGTCGTCGATGGAGACCTTCCGGTAGCGCTGGGTCTTGCGGTGCAGGGGGAGCAGCGTGTCGCAGATCACGGTACGGCCGCTCATGTGGCAGATGGCGTTGTGGAAGCTGTCGTCCATCTGGCGAATATGCTCCGTATCCGCTTTGAGAAAATAAAATTCCTGTAAATCCATAATGTGCTTTAGCTCTTGTAGACTTTCTGCCGTGGCATTACGAGCGGCATAATAGGAGGCCAGCGCCTCCAGATGCTCCCGGATGTCCATAATATCCAGCAGATCCTCTTCCGTGATGCCCAGCACCAGAGCACCCTTGCCGGTCTCGGCAATCAGCCGCTCCTGCTCCAGCCGGCGCAGCGCCTCTCGAATGGGGGTCCGGCTGACCCCTAGCTGCTCCACCAGCTTCAGCTCTGTGAGCAACTCCCCCCGGGGATATGTGCCCACAATGATATCATGCTCCAGCCGCTCAAATACCCGGTCCGCCAGAGACGCGGTACGAAATTCCTTCATTCCTTACCTCCGATCCGTGAGAGGAAACCGCTGGGGCAACAGCTGGGCCAGCTTTTCCTCCAGTTCCTTGCAGGACATCACCGTCTGCCGGCCATCGGCATAGGCCTGATCCACCCACTGCTTCATCTCCTGGACAATGGGATCCTGCTTATCCAACTGGTCCTCCCCCTGTAGGCCATAGTTCTGATTGATCCAATAGGCAATCCCGGCAGCGCCGGAGGTCTTGCTGATCTCCACGGTTGCAGGCCGGTTTAGAAGCTTTCCGGTGTCAAAAATGGTGTAGATTTCCGCGTCCTTCAGTAGGCCGTCGGCGTGGATGCCCGCCCGGGTCATGTTGAAATTTTTGCCCACAAAGGGCGACATAGGCGGAATATCGTAGCCGATCTCATGCTGGAAGTAGGAGGCGATCTCTGTAATCACCGTGGGATCCATCCCGTCCAAAGAGCCGCGCAGGGAGGCGTATTCAAATACCATGGCTTCCAGGGGTACATTGCCGGTGCGCTCTCCAATGCCCAGCAGGGAGCAGTTTACCGCGCAGGCGCCGTAGAGCCAGGCCACAGAGGCGTTGGCCACCGCCTTGTGGAAGTCGTTGTGTCCATGCCACTCCAGATATTCGCTGGGCACGTCGGCATAGTGCTGCAAGCCGTAGATGATCCCCGCCACGCTGCGAGGCATGGCCGCCTCGGTATACGGCACGCCATAGCCCATGGTATCACAGGCCCGAATTCGCACCGGAATCTTTGCCTGCTGGGACAGCTTTTGCAGCTCGTTGACAAAGGGCACCACAAACCCATAAAAATCCGCCCGGGTGATATCCTCTAAGTGGCAGCGGGGAATGATACCCGCCTCAAACGCGTCGGACACGGTGGCAAGATAGTGCTCCATCGCCTGGCGGCGGGTCATTTTCATCTTTTTAAAGATATGGAAATCGCTACAGCTGACCAGAATTCCAGTCTCTCGAATGCCCAGATTCCGCACCAGCTGAAAATCCTCTTTGCTGGCCCGAATCCAGGTGGTAATCTCTGGAAACGGTAAATTCAGGCTCAGGCACTGCTCCAGTGCCTCCCGGTCCCGCTTGCTATAGACGAAAAACTCGCTCTGGCGGATAATTCCATACGGCCCGCCCAGCCGGGAGAGCAGCTTGTAGATATTCACAATCTGCTCCACCGTGTATGGTTCCACAGACTGCTGACCGTCTCGCAGGGAGGTGTCCGTAATCCAAATTTCCTCGGGCATATTCATGGGCACCCGGCGATGGTTGAACGGCACCCGGGGCACTTCCCCCTCGCTGAAGATGTCCCGCTGCAAATTTGGCTTTGGAACGTCCTGCATGGAGTACTTATACGAACGCTGTTCCAGTAGATTGGTCTTATTGGATATTTCCAGCATGATCTTGGCTCCTTTCTGGCGGCGGTGAATATCTGTCCTATTGTATACAATTATACATGGCATTTTCAAAAAGTCAAGGCATTTCTTTCTTGTACAAAAGCATTTGTTCTTCTAATAACGACGGATTTTGCGCGTCCCCTGCTGAAAGGCAGCAACTATGGCAAAAATGCCAGGCTACCGGCAGGTAGCCTGGCATTTTGCGACGCAGAACGCGCATTACACATATTTTTGGGACGCCACGTCGAACACCCCTCGGGTGGTCAGCCGCAATGTGGGGATCACCGGAAGCGACATAAAGCTCAATGTCATAAACGGGTCGATTCCTGACCTAACCCCCAGTGCCATGGCAGCCTCCTTGGCCTGCTCCAGCGCCCGGTTCACCTGCTCCAGCGGCTCATCACTCATGATACCGGCGATGGAGAGCACCACCTCTGCTTTCAGCTTCCCATGCTCCATCACCACGATGCCGCCCTTGTTCTCCACAACCCGGTTTGCTGCGGCGGCCATATCCGCCTCGTCCGCCCCCACCACAATAATGTTATGGGAATCGTGGGACACGCTGGTGGCCACCGCGCCGGCGCGCAGGCCATAGCCCTGGAGATAGCCAATGCCAATGTGATGGGTGTTGCGGTGCCGCTCCACCACAGCCATCTTCAAAATATCCCGCTTTACATCGATGGCGCAGGCATAGCCGGCGTCCCGGGAGACAATCTCCCCAGGCACCAGGCCGATCACCCCTCTGGGCCTGGATTCCGCGAAGCTGTCCGCCGTCAGCGGCGCCACATGGAAGGTATTGTGGGCCCGCTGGGTCAGATACGGCGCGATCTGAGGCCGGTCAAAAGGCGCTACCCGACCATTTTCATACAGCACCTCCCCCTTTTTGAATACCGTTTCAATGGTAAAGTCCTGAAAATTATCGATTATGACAAAATCCGCCAGATAGCCCGGGGCAAGCGCACCCCGGTTGTTCAGCAGAAAATACCTGGCCGCATTGTGGCAGGCCACCTTCACCGTTCGAATGGGGTCAGCCCCCTGGGCAATGGCCTGCCGGACAATGTGGTCAATGTGCCCCTTTTCCAGCAGATCACTGGGATGCTTGTCGTCGCAGCAGAACATGCACCGGTCGGCGTATTGCTCCGACAGCAGCGGCAGCAAGGTCTGCAAATTGTGGGCCGCCGTGCCCTCCCGGATCATGATATACTGGCCCCGCTCCAGCTTGGCCAGGGCGTCCTCTAAGGTAGAGCACTCGTGATCGGAATACACCCCGGCGGAGATATAGGCGTTTAGCTCGTTGCCGGACAGTCCCGGCGCGTGGCCGTCAATCTTTTTGTGGTGGGCCTGGGCAGCCACAATCTTCTCCACCACCTGGGTGTCCGCCGCCACGACCCCGGGAAAATCCATCATTTCCGCCAGGCCCTGGACCCGGGGATGGTCGTAAAACGAGTCGATGGCCCGGAAGTCCAGCGCCGCCCCACTTTCGTCCAAGGGCGTAGCCGGTACGCAGGATGGCAGCATAAACCGCACATCCACCGGCAGCCCCTCGGTGGCCTGGAGCATATACTCTACCCCGTCGGTTCCCATAACGTTGGCAATCTCATGGGGATCGGTGATAACCGTGGTGGTGCCGTGGGGCAATACGGCCTTGGCAAACTCGCTGGGGGAAACCAGCGCGCTCTCCAGGTGAATATGGGCGTCAATGAAACCGGGTAGCACAATGTGGCCGGTCATGTCCAGCTCCCGGAGGCCATGATAGACGCCGATGCCCACAATCAAGCCCTGGGCTACCGCGATATCCCCATGGCTTAGCTCGTTGCTAAACACATTGACAAAGGTCGCATTCTTCAGCACCAGATCCGCAGGCTCCCGGCCTGCGGCGGCGGCGATGATCCGCAGCTTTTTTTGGACCTTGCGGTTGATTCTGCCGGTATAGCTTTCATTTTGTTTCATATGACCACTCCTTATGGTATGGTTTGTCCAGTCACGCCGTTACGCTGGCTCCACAGCCGGTCTTTTTCGATTGCAAAAACCACCCTGCTTTTGGAATGCAGGGTGGTTTTCTCTCTTAGCGGGTGGTATCTACCTGGATCTGCCCAGCGATAATTTTTTCCGCGATTTGGGCAGCCTCTGTCTTGAGGTCATCGCCAATCTGCTGGGTAGCCCCGTCGCCGCCGTAGCCGATACCGATGTAGCCATCCTGCATACCGGCCACCCAGGTGGTGCCCCAGCGGCTGCTGTCACCGGAGCGCAGGGCGCTGACCGCGTCATAGATGGACTTGCCCACCTCCTTGACCATGGAGCAGATGATCACATCGTCGGCAATGTACTTCTGATCGGAATCCACGCCAATGGCGTAGAACCCGCCCTCCCGGGCGGCCTCAAACACACCGTCGCCGGTTTTGGAGGCAATCTGGAATACAACATCGGCGTTCTTCTCATGCAGGGCCAGGGCACACTCCTTGCCAACGGCAGGATCGTCGTAGGTTTCGGCGTACTGCACCTCCACGGCGGTGTTCTCGTCGGCGTACTTGGCGCCCTGGGTATAGCCCACGATAAAATCGTTGATCGTGTCGGAGTCCTCGCCGCCCACCGCGCCGATGACGCCAGTCTTGGACATCTTGGCCGCCAGATAGCCCGCCAAGAAGGAGCCTTCATTTTGCGCATAGGTGATATTGAGCACATTTTCCACCGGCTGGGAGGTGGCGTTGTCCACCCAGATAAACCGCACGTCGGGATACTCCGGGGCAACCGTCTCCACATCGTAGAACTCCCAGCCCACCAGCACCACCACATCCGCCGCGTCGGCGGCGTTGTAGATCTGCTGGGTGTGCTGATCGTTGTTGCACTCGATGGTCTTCAGGGTGATACCCCCATCCTTCTCCAGCTGCTCACAGCCAGCCTTGGACGAATCATAGAACGACCGGTCGCCAAAGGTGCCCGCCACCACCAGCGCCACCGTCATATCCTTGGCATCCTGATCTTTGCCGGTTTGGTCCTTTTCAGACGTTTTTCCGGCGCAGCCCACCAGCGCCACCACCAACAGCAGGCAGCACAGCAGGGCAAAAACTTTTTTCATTATGGGTTCCTCCGTTCAGCGTTATTCTGGGGACCATTCTACCTGATTCCGCCGAAAATGTCAACCATTGCCAATGCATCCGGTCAGTCTTTTCGTCTACACGTTCTCGTTTCCCCAAGGTAAAATGCTATGACGCTCTTCATTTTTGAAAAAGCCATCAGCGCAACTCGACCCTTCATGTTTTCCGCATAATTCCCCAAATACAGCAAATACTGCCCTTGGAAGAAAATGCACCGGCTGGTGCTGAAAGAAGGAGCGAAACTATGAAAGCAACAGGAATTGTTCGTCGAGTAGACGATTTGGGTAGAATTGTCATCCCAAAAGAAATCCGCCGCACCCTCCGCATCCGCGAGGGCGATCCATTGGAAATCTATACGGAAAAGGACGGGGGCGTCATTTTCCGAAAATACAGCCCCATGGGAGACTTGCAGGATGTGGCCTCCCAGATTTGTGATTCCATTGGGAAAAATACCGGCCGTATCGCGGCGGTGTCCGATCGGGATAGCATCATCGCCCTGGCAGGCGTTCCAAAGCGGGAGCTAATGGACAAGCCCAACTCCCAGGAGTTGGAAAAATTAATGGAGCAGCGGAAAAACTACCGGTATTTGCCTGGGGATACCCTGCTGCGGGCATCGGAAAGCTCGGATAAATACCACCTTGGGGTGGCCGCACCGATTCTGTCCCAGGGGGATTTGATGGGCTGCGTGATGCTGCTTTTGGGGGAAGACCACACCCCTATGCCCGAGTCGGACCAGCGTCTGGCGCAAACCTTCGCGGGCTTTTTGGGCACGCAGATGGAGTCCTAATTTTACACGTTTCCCCCAGACCACTGGAAGGTCTGGGGGAAAGCATTTGGCGCCTTTAGTCGGATGTTACTGCAACACCCTGCTGGAACCGCATGAGAATGGCAGCCACCTGTGCCCGGGTCGCGCCGGACCGGGGTTGTAGGGAAATCACACCGGCATCGGCGGAACCGGTAATCAGCCCCTTCTCCACCGCCCAGATCATGGGCTCTTTGGCATAGCCAGACAGCTTACCATTATCTGGGAACTGGCGCAGGTCCCCGGAAGCTGTCGTGTCAAAACCCTTGAGCTTGGCATAGCGGAATAGAATCGCCGCCATTTGCTCCCGGGTAATCGGCTGGTTGGGAGCGAACTGGGTGGCGCTCATACCATTGACCACCCCATTTTGGCTGGCCCAGAGAATGGCGTCGGTATAGTACTGTTTCGCCGCCACATCCGCAAAGGGATTGCGCACTCCTGCAACGGAGGGCTGCCCCTCCATTCGATAGAGCACGGTGACCAGCATCGCCCGGGTCATGGTCAGATTGGGACCGAAGGTACTCTGGGAAATTCCGTTGAACAGACCGTTGCCATAGGCATAGCGCACATAGGGGAAATACCAAGCGCCGCTAGGCACATCGGTAAAGGGTAGCGTAGCGGTCAATCCGGCGTAAGCCTGCTGGGCGGCTTTTAAAACAGCAAGATTGGATACCATTGCCTTTTGGCCCGGGGTCAGTTTTTCATAGGCCTGTTGGGCATTTTGAATTGCCGGGCCGGAGGATTCCGTTACCGCGCCAATGGCTTTAATTGCCTCCTCTGCCTTCTGTACTGCCGCCCGGTCTGCCTGCTGCTGCAAAAGTTGCTGGTAGCCGGCCTCTGCCTGTTCCAGAAGCTTATAGTTGGTAACCTGCTGTTTTTGCGCATCCGTCAGACTGTCATAGGCGTTTCTGGCCGCTTGAATCGCCGGACCGGAGGATTCCGTTACCGCGCCAATGGCTTTAATTGCCTCCTCCACCTTTTGTGCCGCCGCCCGGTCCGCCTGCTGCTGCAAAAGTTGCTGGTAGCCGGATTCCGCTTGTTCTAAAAGCTTATAGTTGGTAACCTGCTCTTTTTGCGCATCCGTCAGACTGTCATATGCCTTTCTGGCCGCTTGAATCGCCGGACCGGAGGATTCGTTTACCGTCCCAATGGCGTCGATGAGATTTTGGGTCTGCTCAACCGGATCCGGCGCCTGGGTAAAGGTTAAATTCAGATAGGCCGAAGGCGCTAGGTAAGCCACGCCCGCCTGACCGTCCCGGTTCTGATACATTACATGCTCATAGCGCAGTTCAAAATCCTCCGCCGCCTCCAGATAGAGCGGCTCCTGGGAATAGGTGAGAAGCTTGGTCACATCCCGCCGGACGCCGTTGGCAAAGACAGCGGTGACCTCCATACCGGTGGGGTCAAAGCGTTCTCCCGCCTGGTAGGTTGTTTTCTGGGGCTGCCGGGTCACATCCAAAGAGGTGATCGCGCTGCCCAGGGCCATAAGGCAACCGGAGTCATTTTTAAAATACATCGTGCCGTCGCTGTCCACCACAGGGCTGCAAATCGCATATTCCGCCTGGGCCCCATGGGGGGTAAACAGCGCGTAAGCCGCCTGGCAGGTCTGCTCCACACCCTTGCCGTCCAGGTAAGTTTCGGTGGTCGTCAAAGACGCCTGGGTCTGTCCTGGCCGGTCCTCCAGCAACCGCAGGGTGCCGGGGATATAGTTGTCAAAAAACGCCACATACACGGTGCCGTCGCCATCCTCATAGGCGGTGGTCAGCAAACCGCTGGTCTGGGGATAGCCCTGGGTAGGCGCCCGGTACGCCACCTTCCAGGCTGTCAAATCAATTACCGCGATGCAGTGCCCAGAGTATGGGGTAAATTGTCCGCCGCCGCTGACGCCCACATAGGCACGGCCATTGTAAATCACCGGGGAGGAGGTACTCATAACCCCATCGCCCAGGGACAATCGCCGCAGGGATTCTTCCTGAATCCGCCCCTGGCCGTCCACACGCACCTGGTAGAAATCCCCGCCCTTGGAGGTAAAGTAATACAAATCGGTAGACTGGTCATAGACAATGGCGCAGCGGATATCACCCACGCCAGGCATTTCCAGTTGACTGCGTACCCGGCCGGTCTTGGGATCCAGGCTCAGAAGGCTTGCGTGTCCTGTGGTGTAACCGCTTTTCCCGTCGTCGGTGCCCACCAGCAGGGAATCCTGCCGGATACAGGCCCCGGCCCAGTAGAAGCCGCCGGTACAGGTATACGTCCAGGCCGCCTGCTTTGCTTCCATGGTAGACGCGGGGTCCTCATCCGTAGCCGTCAGACACACAAAATTGGCCTGGCCGGTCTCACTTTTCCAAAAGCCCGTATAGACCCGGCCGCCGGTGTAGACAATGGGACAGTCCGGCTGGCCCCGAAGGGGATCGTTATAAAGCCACAGCGATTCCAGAGTCTTGGCGTTGAAGGCCTGGATACCGCCGTTGGACAGTCCCACAAAGATCATGCCGCCACCATAGGTGGGATTGTTGATGGCAAAGCTAGAGCTGCGGGCCATGGAGGCCTGAGCCGCCACCTCCCCCGTGTGGGGATCCAGCTTATATAGCTGATCCCCCGCGTAGGCGTACAGCCAGCCGTCTACCAGGATAGGAGAGCTAACCGCGCCGGAGGAATAGCCATTTCCCAGCTTGGCCGACCAATACAGCACCGCCTGGTCGTCTTTTATGGGAATGGGCGCCGCCGTCACGCCGTTGTTCTCCGGATTTCCCCGGAAGTCCGGCCACTGGGCCGGAAGATCCTGGACAATTGCGGGATTTTCCGGGGCTTTTTCCAGGGTCACGGAGATGTTTTGTGCCGACTCCGCCGTAAGTACACCGGTCTGGGTCACATAGCCCGGCAGGCTGACGGTGTAGCGGTAGGTGTGGCCCTGGAGCAGGGAATACTGGCCTTCCGACGCTTCCGGCCATGCCCGGCTGCCGGTTTTCACATCCTGGAGGAAGACCACCGCGTCGGCGGGACTAACCTGGAAGCTTACCGGTACCGGCGGCAGCTTGACAATCTGGATTTCATATGCCGTCTCCACCGCCGCGCTGTCGGCATGGCGCACTCGAATGGTCAGTGTCTCAACCGGCTGGTCAGATTCTAAGCGCAGAGACAGCGAAATATCCGCCCCATTTTGAAACTGCACAGTCTCTGCTTGTTCTCCCAAAACAGCCTCCGCCGTGTAGCCCCCAAAGCCCGCCGCCGCTGTCATGGTCTGGGGGAATCGGAGGGTCGCGGTCAGCTCCTGGGCCGCCTGGGGGACCTGAACGGTGTAGCTGGTTTTGTCCCGGTCAAAGCTGGGGCTGAGCAGTGCCAGCTCCCCGGCCTGCTGCAATTCCAGCGCCCGCAGATGGAGCACCCGTTTTATGCGCAGGGTGTAATCCTGATAATAGGTAACCCCATCCTCCACCTTGGAAGCCCGGAGCACCGCCTGGTTGGAAAATCCGGTGGCCTGCACCAGATTGGCCAGGCTGACGCCGTTGGTCTGGCTGGAGGGAACCGCTACCTGCCGGTTCTGGCCGTTGGACAGGGCGGTATACTGGGCGGTGACCGTAACCCCCTGCGCCGCCGAAAGCCATAGGCCGAACCGGGTGTTGCAGTCGCTCACCGGCACGTCATAGCTATGCTGGGCCGGGGAGAATGCCGGTTCCAGGGGGTATGGGCTGTTGCGCCGGGCGGTGGCGGTGGTGCCGTTGGCGGCGGCAAGCTCCGTCAGCCAGTCCTGCCGGACCGGCGTGGCAGCGGCAATGGTCTGTCCCTGCGCGGTAAATGCGGCGCTGGCATGATACCACTGCCCGGCGGTGGTCACATAGGTATAGGCCTGCCCCTGGATTAAATGGTAAGTATGTCCTTCGGCGGAGGGAATTTCTGTCCCAGCGGCGTTATAGACCGCCACCTGCACACCTGGCTCGCAGGTCAGGGTTACAAGAACCTGGGCCGCCTGGTTCACCTGAATCTGATAGGTCTGGCTCTGGCCGTTGGGATGGGCCACGGTCACGGAAAAGTCTTGGCTATCTAGGCGCACCGCCGCCCCGGAAGAAACCTGCCTACCTCCTACCGTCAGGCTGCAATCCTGGCTAAAAGCCCACGCCGCCACCGTCAAATCGCCCTGGCAGGCCGTCACGGTGTAGGACAGAACCGCCGGGTCAAAGGAAAGGGGCAACTGAACGCCGTCCTGTTCCACGGTCAATGCCGCCAAGGTGGGCTTTCGGACAATCTCTATGCCATAGGCCTGCACCATAGTATAGCCGGCGGCTTCGTACCTCGCCTCCAGAGTCAGGCTCCGGCCCTCCATCCCTGCCTGCACCAGGCCCGGCATGGACACCGCCCGGGAATTCCAAGGCCGGTATTCTCCGGAATAGTCCTTTCCATCCAAGCCGGTATAGCACCGGTACAGCCGGGCGGCAGGCTCCGCCGCCTCGCCCCGGCGGGCGTAGAGAAATACCTGCTGCTCGTCTACCAGGTCCGATAGGAAAAACTGCGCGTGGTTTTCATCCACAATTTGGCTCTCATAGCCCTGGGCCGCGCCGGATTCCGGCAGCAGCTCCACCCCGGCAAACCAAGCGCCACTGGGCAGCTCCAGAGCCACCGCTGCACCGGCGGCGGGCACCTCCACGGTTCCCTCTGTCCGGTTCACCCCGCCGTCGCTGACACAATAGGCATAGGTCCCGGGAATTACGTCCAGCCGGGTCCCCGTGGCGGTATATACGTTCCCATAGGAACCGGTCAACGTCAGCTGGGCCTGGGGCACCGGACTGCCCCCCTGGGTAATCTGAAATTCCACCGGCGCGGTAGGACCGGCTATAAGCTGGTCATAGGCAAGAATCGCTTCTTCCAAAGCAGTACGCGCCTGGACCGCCAGGGCTCCGGTTTGAAGGGCGGTCAAACCCTGCTGATAGGCCGCCTGGGCGGGATCATAATTCTGCACACCGGTGGTCAATTGCCGGAACTGTCCCAGCGCCGCCAGCAAATCCTGGGTTTCCCCGTCCCACGCCTGTTGCGCAGTGGTCAGCAAAACGGACGTGATTTGCTCTGCCGGAGTATTTAATGTATCGCCAGCCTGATCACAAAACAGGAAGAAGCTGTCCTCCACCCCGTTTACCGCGGAAATGAAGCCATCGTCCAGCCCCTCCAGATCATAACCCGCGTTTTGCAGGGCTTGCCGCAGTGTCTGCCCAGCAGCATAGGCCACCGGCTCCGGCTCGATGAGAATCTGCTCCCCAGTCACCGCCGCCAGGAAAAAACTGCCTTCCCCCTGAGCTGCCACAGCCGGTAGGCAGGACAGGACAAGCGCCAAAGCAAGCAAAAACGGCAGCGCCCTCTTTTTGAAAAATTCCATAAAAACACCCTCCACCTGTCAAAATACGCACCGGATCCACCGGTAAAAAATCCACTTCGGCCAGGGCAGCCGGGCTTTGCAGTCTCGCAAGACCTGGCCCCGAAAGGCCAGCATCCGTTCCTTCTGCGCCTGGGTGATGGGATGCCCGCTGAACAACGCTTCTCGGTTATCCGCCGCCGCCTGTTCCCAATCCAGAAGTCCCGGATCCCAGGAACATTGGGATAGCTCCAATATCATCCGGCAATAGGCGTATAGTCCGGCCACCGCCTCCCGCGGCGGCGCTTTTTTCAGCCGGGCCAAGGCGCAGCGCAGGCGCAGCAGCCGCCAAAGCTGCCAGGCAAGCAGCGCCAGCACCGCCAAAAGCGCCAGGCCAAACGCCAGCGGCGCAAGCCGGATCCCATCGAGCCATTGCCCCGCTTCTTCATCCGGCAGCTGTACCTGGGCCTGGGGAACGGAAAAGGACTTGGGCAAGAAATTTTGGTTGAACGCCTGGTGCAGCGCGCTGTCCGGATCCTCCAATAGCCCCTGCAACGTCTGCTCCTCCTGGTCCTGGTAGCCCGGGGTCGTCTCAAAGGGAATCCACCCCACTCCGTCCAGGTAGAATTCCGCCCAGGCGTGGGCATGCAGATCTCGCAGCACATACGTCTGCCCGGCGGGAATCTGGGAAGCCTCCGCCGCCGGGAGGAAATATCCCTCCACATACCGGGCGGGAACCCCAAAATACCGGAACAGGCAAGCGGCGGCGGTAGCGTAGTGTACGCTGTAGCCCCGCCCCTGGGCCATCAAGGTATAGGCCACAAAATCCGCCTTTCCACAGTCGGTAGTAGCAGCGGGATCATAGGTCATGACATCCGTCAGCAAATCCCGGATCTTGCCCTGAATTTGCTGTAAAGTCAGCTTTTGCGTTTGCTCTCCCACCATCTGGCCCAGGGCCTGGGCGGTGGCGGTGGGAAGCTCCAAATAATGCCCATACACAAAGTCCCGATAGGCGGACTCCTGGGCAAGATAATCCTGGTTCGCAGTTCCGGCAGCCAATGCGCCCTGGGCACCATACCAGTTGACCAATCCGCCTGTCTGATAGACGGCGGTATAGCTGCGCTGGGATGCTCTGACCCCGGCGTCGGGAAATACCCGATCATCCAGCCCTTCAAATTCCAACAGCCCCGCAGGCAAATAGCTCCAACGGCTTTTTTGCAAAGAACGTACCGTCAAAGCGGCGGCGTCACCCTGGTCCGTCCGGGCGGCCGCCCGGCCGAGCTGGGTCTGGGCAAAAAAATCTCCCTGGTGGAGGTAATAGAAAAGGCTGGAGTCGCCTTCCAACTGCTCCGGCGATAGGCGGGTCCAGGCCCTTCCCGTATAGCGCTGGCCCACAAACCCCCGCAGATACAGCTTTTGGGGCCGCTCCATGGTCAGCTCTAGGACAGGCGTCTTTTTCGTCTCCAACGGGCCGACATGGATGAGATTTCCCTGGGGCAAAACGCCGCTTTTGGGATGAATACCGGCAATTTGCCCCGCCAGTTCCTGTCCCAGTGCACCTAGGGGATTGGTCAGCGGAAGGGCGGCCCCCAAAATCAGGCAGCCGGCCAGCAAAAGCGCTCCGCCCCGAAACCATGCCACGCCTCGCCAGGTGAGCGCCAGGCCAAGCAGCGCCCCGGCCATGGCCAATCCTGCCCAGCCGCTCCAAAATCCCAGGCCGCTACCGGCGGCTACCGCCGCCAGAAGGCCCCACAGCGGGATCGTCTGCCGCTGAACACCCCAGGCGGTGAGTAGGGAAAGTAGGCTTCCCGCCCAGAGGTAAAAGACCGGCATTGCCTCCGCTTCCGCTGCAAAGGGTAGGTAAATTTTCCCCTGCACCGTCTCCAAACGCTCCAACAGTGGATTTAACCAGGCCGCCGCGCCCAGCATCAGGCGCTCTCGCAGGAATAATGCCCCAAGCAGCAACGCCAGTAGGCTTCCCCCCAGAGCAACCCACCGAAACCGGCTGCCAAACAGGCAATATCCGGCCCAGTAGACCCCGAAAAGCAGCGCCGCCGTCTCCCATCCGGGCCGCAACGCCAGCAGGCAGCCCGCCAGATACATACCTCCCAGCAGCCACCGGCAGATTGCCGCGCCGCGTTCGCCGCCCTGGGTCTCAGGCCCTGGGGAAAATTGCAGATTTTCCGGTTTTTTTCCCCTCATAGGTCAAGCTCCATTCTTTGCAATTCCTCCCGATACCGGTCCAGCCGCACCGGAATCACCGGAATCACCGCCGCTTCGGCCCGGCAGGCCAGCGCCACCACGTTTCCCACCCGGGCAAGTGCTTCGGCGTCCTCCGGTGTCGCACCCAGATACACAATCCGGCCATACCGCCGCCGGTGTAACCGCTCCAAAAGCAGCTGACTGCCGGAGCGCTCCTCCCCGCCGCCCCGGCGGATGAGCTGGGGAAGCGCGGTGCAAAAATTCTCCAAACTGTCAATCTGCCGGAATTCTATCGTCTGGTTTTCATTCCAGGCCAGATGAAATCCAATCCCCTGCTGGCACAGGGCTTGGCACAGGGATGCCGCCACCTGGGCCAGCGCGTCCGTCTCCTCCGGTTTTGGCGCGCCGGCGGATTTGTCCCAGAACACCAGCACCGTCCTGGCCACCGGCAGGCCAGGTTCTCGAATCACCAGCCGGTCCAGCTTGCCCGACAGCTTCCAGTGGACCGCCCGCAGACTGTCCCCCTCCTGGTATTCCCGGAGCTGAAAAGTCTCGCTGTAATCCCAACCCGGCTGGTCCGGGGCATACTCCACACTGTCCTCCGGGGCCGCCGGTGGAACCGTCAGCTCCGCCCGGCAGGGGAAGGACTCCGGCAAAATGGACACGCCGCCATGGGCCTCAGCACAGCAGGGAACCGGCAAGAGGCCAAACCAGTCCCAAATCCGCACCCGCGTCGCCGTCACCTTTAGATAACCGCAGTGCCGGCTTTGAAATTGGCCCGCTCTGCATCCCTCGCCGCCAGCCAGCGCCGTCAGGACCAGAGACGTAGAAAAGCGGTCCCCTGTCAGTTCGTTGACCGCCTCTATTTTACAGGAAACCGGTCCCATGGGGATGGGAAACTGAGAAAAGGCGCGTAGCTCAAATGCTATGGGGCAATCCGTTTCCCCGGTGGACGGCAGCTCCACCGAAAGCCGCAGCCGGTTTCTTCCCAGAAAATTTAGCCCCCAGGACAGTGGCGGAAGCGCCAGCAAACACAGCAGCGCAAGCCCCATCTGCGCCACCCCGGCCAGCCAAAGACCCATGGCCCCCAGAAAAACCAGCGGCCAGAGATACCGCCCTGTCATGGACGAAACGCCACCCGCTCCGGAGAGGGTACGCCGGCCGCCACCTCTTCCAAAATCGCCTCCGGGGTGAACTCGCGCAGTCTGGCCTTACTCCCCAACACCAGCCGGTGCCCCCACACGCTGGGGCAAAGGGCAATTACGTCTGTGGGGATCACAAAATCCCGCCCCTGTAAGTAGGCCTTGGCTTTGGCCGCCCGGCAGATCGCCAGCGCCCCCCGGGGGCTGATACCAAGCTGCACCATGGGATGGGAACGGGTGGCCTGGGCCAACTGGGCAATGTAATGATACACGCTGTCGGCCACATGGACCGCCTGGACCTGTTGGATTAGATTCAAAAGAGTCTGCCGGTCCACCGCCGGCTTGATTGCCTCCATGGGGTTTCCCTGATGCCGGTCCCGAAGGATCTCCACTTGACTCTCCTCATCGGGATAGCCCATGCTCAGCCGCAGCAAGAACCGGTCCAGCTGGGAATTGGGCAGGGGCTGGGTACCGGCGGAGCCCAGGGGATTCTGGGTGGCCAGGACGGTAAACGGCTGGGGCAGCGCCCGGGTCACCCCGTCCACAGTAACGCTTCCCTCCTCCATGGCCTCCAACAGGGCCGACTGGGTTTTGGCGGAGGTGCGGTTGATCTCATCCGCCAGAAGCAAATTGGTCATAATCGCCCCCGGCTGGTAGCGTAGACCAGCGCCTGCCCTGTCATATACGGAAAAGCCCACAATATCCGAGGGCAGGGTGTCGGATGTAAACTGGATCCGCTTGGTTTCCAACCCCAGCGCCTTGCCAAAAGCGTTGGCCAGGGTGGTTTTGCCCACCCCCGGCACATCCTCCAGCAGCACATGGCCCTGGGCCAAAATGGCCAGAAGCACCTGCTCCGCCACCGCGTCTTTGCCCAGGATTACCTTCTTTACCTCCGACAAAATGACCTGGGTCTTCTCATACATCATAAAAATGGATTCCTTCTTTCCTGAGATTTCCAACTTGGGTGCGCTGAGACATTCTCCAGCAAAATCGGGTCAACCACCTGCGTCTGGTTCCGGCGGCTGGGGATCCGTGGGATCCGGCTCCGTGGGAACAGACGGGTCCGGCGGCAGCATGGGAAGAACCTCCCGCCGGACGCTGCCGCAACGGCTACAGGTGAATTCTACGTATCCTTCCGCCGTGGAGGTGGCCTCCACCTGGGCAGTCTGAACCTCATCGTGGCCCAGGGCCTCGCCCCGCAGCTCCGTCTTCTGGTGGCCGCAGCCGGGTACGGTGCAGGTATAGCCAAACACCTCCGGCTCGGTGCAGGTGGCCTGCTCCAACACGGCGCCGCCGTCGTAGCTGTGATCTTCCAGGTAGGTTTCGTTGATCCAGCTACCGCAGTAGCTTGACAGCGCGCCATAGCCGGAGCTACTGCCCACATCCTTGCCGTAGGCCAGGGTAAAGCGCAGATAAATGGTATCCCCGTCGGAGGGCATATAGCTGCTCAGGGAGACGCCGGGATAATACACGCCATTGATGCTGTACAGCCAGCCGGAACCCTTGGTATAATCCTGCTCGCCCAGGCTGTCCCGGTCCTGCTGGCCGGTGATGGTGATGCCGTCGGCCTGAATTTTCTCCCACAGGTTCTGGGGAATCTCCGCCCCGGCGGCAATATCTCCGCCGCAGATCCTGCGAAGATAGAAATTCAGATCGGCAGTGCCGGTATACTCCGCTGTAAAGCCCTGGTTTTCCAGCGCCTCTAACACCGCGTGGGCCACCGGCTGACCCTGGCGAATGTCCATGGCTTCCTCAAAAATCCACCCCAGGCCCAAGGTGGTGACGTCTAAAATGACCCGGACGTGGCCATTTACCTGACCGTCGTCCACAAATTGATATTTGACCTGATAGGTCGCCAGCCGGGAGCTTCCCTCGTCTGTCCAGGCCAGTACCGTCACCGTGTGATTGGCGTCCTCCTCCGAAGTCGGGATGGGAAAGGCCAGCGTATACTCCAAGGTAGTGCCGCCGGTGGGCTGGTAAATGGTCTTTCCATCCATCTGCACCCGCACATTGCTGCGGTAAAGAGGGTTGCCCTGCCCGTCTTTGGCGGTGACCCGCAGAGAGAATCGCGATGTTTTAATCGGTTCTGTCAAGCCGTCCAGATTGGTGACAATGGTAGGCGGGTGTTCTCCCACCACCGGATTCTGCTCGTCGGCTTTTTTCTCCTGATAGTCGATGGCAAAGACAGCGCTGGAAACCGTCTGGCTACCGTTCTTGATAAAAATGGTAAAAATATTTCGGCCAAGGGCCAAGGCGGTCTGATAGTTCCCATCGGAACCTGTAAGATATACCCCGCTGCCGTTGGCACTGTTGCGCAGATGCACCCGCAAATACAGCTCCGAGCTTCCGCCTTTGAGGCGGGCGTAGAAGGGGAGAATATCGTCCTCCAGCTCCGAGCGAAGCAGCGGGTCCTTGGCAAGCTCCGCCAGATCTGTGTCGATTACCGGATCAGAGTCCTCCGGCGCCGTCGGCGGCGGCTCCTGGTGGTCGGGATCTCCCCCTGGCTCCTGATCATCTGGCTGCTGATCCCCAGGCTGTTGGCCGTTGGGTTGCTGATGGTCTGGCTCCTGGCCGCCGGGCTCTTCGCCTGGCGCTTGGGTCTGAGCACCGGCAGTGGGCACGGTGGGATCCGGCTGGGTGGGCTTTGGCAGCTCTAGGGTCGGAGATTTTGACTGTTCCGGCTCCGGCTGCGTTTCCTCTGGCTTTGTTTCTTCCGGTTCTGTTTGCTCCGGCTGCGTTTCCTCCGGCTCCGTCTGCTCCGGCTGGGGCTGCGTTTCCCGGCTGGCCCCGGCAAGGGCCGGTGTAATGGAATGGACCGGTGCCTGGGCAATGGGATTTTCCGGCGCCTGGCGCTGCCGGGGACTGGCAAAGCCCAAACACAGTAGGATCAGCAAGCCCGCCAAGGCCCCGCCTATTCCCTGTAAAATCCGCCGTCTCATCGTTTCGATCCCTTTCTTCCCCTGCGCCACAGAACCAGAAGCAAAATGCACAGCGTCCCGCCGCCGATGCCCCAAGCGAAAAGCGCCGTCTGAGAACCGCTCCTAGATTCCGGCGGGATATAGTCCGTAAAGTCGTAGATCCCTCGCTGGCCGGCATAGAACCGCTGGGCGGCGGTAATGGCCAGCAGCGCCTGCTCCGTGGCCAGAAAATCTCCGTCTGCGCCGGCGGTGTGGGCAAAGCTGCCGTCCTCCCGTTGGAAACGCAGCAGCCCGTCCAGCGCCGAATTATCACCCCGCTGGAACTGTGCTCCATCCGGGTCGATGCCCAGGCAGCACAGCGCGATCACCACCTGGGCGCTGCTCTCCAAAGAGGACTCCCCATACAGGGAAAGAAAGGTTCCGTCATCATTTTCCGCGCTGGCCAGGTAGGCCAGGCTCTTTTCCACCGCCTCCTTGGCCACCGTCTGTCGGTAGGGAGCCAAAGCCTGAAGGGCCATGGCGGTCACGTCCGCATCGGAGGTGCCCTGAACGAGGCCAAATCCGCCATCCTGGTTCTGTTGAGCCAAAATGGCCTCCAAAATCGATTCTCTGGTGTACCGGCTGCCCGCGGGAATCGCAAAGTTCTTAGCGTCCAACGCCAACAGCGCATAGAGCAGGCCATTCAGGCCCTGATCATCCAGTCGTCCGGGGCCATAGTCATAGACGCCCTGGGCAATGAGATTTACAGGCCTTCCCTGGCTGTCCTGCCCAAAGGCTGTGGGATCTCCCCCCAGGGCCAGCACCGTCAGGGCGATCCGATGCCACTCCGTGGCCTTGTCTGCGCTCAATCCCTCTGTGGCGGTATACCGCGCCGTGACCTGCTGCTCCAAGGTCTGCAAATACGCCTGATAATCCTCCGGCGCGCTTTGCAACGCGCAAACCATCGCCGCCCAATCCGAGGTGTTCTGCCCCGGCGGCAGCAGCTCCCGCTGGGCTAGCAGACCTTCCCGCCGGGAGACGCCCGCCATGGTATGCAGGCTATTTAGCGCGTCTTTGGCGGTCTGATCCAGTGTCTTTTGTACGGCGCTGCAAAAGCCAATGCATAGCGCCAAGCACAGTAGCACCGCTACCAAGCGATAAAATAGGACAAACGAAATTGCCTTTTTCTGACCATGCCTCTCGGCTATCCGCCTCAGGCAAACAGCATGGTATCGGTCATCTGTACAGCACGGAGCTTTGCATCGCTTCATGATTCATGCCTCCCAATAAAAAATGCCGTGGCAGCACAAAGCTACCACGGCCGGTTTTCCGTGATGGATAGGGCTATCGCCCCAAAAAGCGTTCGGAGTAGGTCTTCTGACTGGTGTCTCAAGCAAAGCGCCGTCCTGCCTTCTCAGGTCTCCCCAATGACTGGCTTTCACCAACGGGCGGGCTTCTCAACACTTACAGCGCCGGATCGCGCGGGGATTTGCACCCCATTCCCTTGTTATATCCCCGGAGCCACAAGTCGCGTCCCCCAGGGCCACACCGAATTTATTTTTTACATTGTACCATGGAATCCTGAAAAAAACAAGTCCATTGACGGGCATTTTTCCCAAATGCGTCCTGATAGGGCAAAAGCGTGGCCAGCTTGCGCAACCGTACACGCAGTGCTTTGTCCCATCCGGCAGTTTAATCCTTGCTAAGAAAGCTTTTATGATCTTTCAACAGAAAATATTCCCACCAGTGCAATCGGTCCACAATCTGCATCTGCTCTTGGGTGATTTGATCAGTACAGGTGCCATCCGGCAATTCATAAACGCCCTGCCCTATGACCGGAAGTGACTTTCTCGCCTGGGTCAGATTGTCCCAGTACGCACTGGAGCCAATTCGACCCGTTATTTCATAAACCAGAGAGCCTAGATAATTGGAGCTGATACGGTGGTCTGGCGGCAACTCCAGCGCCTCAACTGCTGCGGAAAAATCCATTGCGTCATAGAGCGCATCATTGCACCAGATCATATATGGCACTTCATAGGTATATAACATGGATTGCAAATCATCTTCCGTTCCCACCTTCGATCCGATCTCCCGATATGCCATATAATCCGCACCTAACATAGGGCGATGATCCCCAAAAAACACCAGCATATATGGCTCGTCCATTGAATTTAAATGCTGTGCAAGGTCATAAACCATCCGCGCGGTATCGGAAACACCCCGGAAATAGACGGACAAGACTTCTTGCGCTTGCGCACGCAGCGTTCGATTGGTTTGCACAGGCAAGCCCTGTTCATCTGCGTACTTACTGTAGTGATAAGACTGATGATTTTCGATGGTGGTGACATAGCCAAATACAGGAGCCGTTCCCACCCGCGCGTCCACCATTTCCTGGAGCCGCGCTCCAAGAGCCGCGTCAGAGACATAAGCTCCACTGTAGTCGGGATCGGAAAAGCTGTCCACAAAGCTTAAATCCGTAATGCCCATGTGGGGATACACACTACACCGGTTATAAAACCAAGCTTGTCCCGGGTGAACCAAAAAAGATTGGTAGCCCATTTCACCATACACCCGTGCCAGAGAATCTATATCCCGGTGGACAACCCGGAAAGAGGAAGAAGTCTTTTCCGACAACATGGTTGTCAGCATTCCGGTCAGTACGTCAAACTCCGTGTTCGCCGTGCCCGCCCCAAAACCGGAGACCACCATATGGCCAGAAATCGCCTGGTCGCTATCCGCCAGAAGACGGTAAAGATAGGTCGGATTTTCCTCCTGGCTATAAGCAAACGCCGCCTCTTCTGAAAGATCGGTAAACGCTTCTCCCATTACAAACAAAATATTTGTCTCCACAGGTGAGGCCGCCGGAAGCGTTTCCCCCTGCCAACCTTTCACCACATCCGGATCATATCCCGCCGGTTTATCCACAGGATACAGATTAAAATTGTGAAGAAAACAATAGGGAAAGCCATAGGTATTATACACCTGAGGCACATTGCTTTTGGAAACCCCTGGCAGTGCGTCGTAGTATACCTTGTCCGGGTAAACCGTCAGCATACATACAGAAAACGCCCCTGCTAAAATTACAACACCCGTCAGCCGTACCGGCCAGCGAAGCTTTTGTGAGGGAAATTTCACCGCCAGCAGGACAAAAAATAATACGCTTCCCACAAGCAGGGCAAGACACCAGGGGTGTAGCGAAAGCTGATAATCCCCCACCGCCTGAACGCTTTCCCGAAGTAGCAGAAGATCAGAGGGAACCAATGGATCGTTCCGGCCCTCCATTTTCAGCAAATTGGCATAGGAAAGCGCTTCCAGCACAAGCGCTGAAATTGCCGCCCCGGCAAAGAGATTTCCCAGCAGGGCGAAAAGAATTCCTACCAGGATCATTGCCGGCAGCAAATTTAAAAAGATTAAGCTGGGGAGTTGGACAATTCCCCGCAGAGAATCCCGAAATAAGCCCGGTTGCAAATAGATCACCGTTAGTGTGATGAAAGCGGCGCACAGCGGCCATGCCAGTAGGCTAACCCAACAGGGCATCCACTGTCGCTGAAGCCGGTTTTTCTTTTTCCTTGTACGATTTTTAGAAGCCATATCTGAAAGCCTTTCTGTTTCGCGTTTTTTCGACATAATAAGAAAGTATAACACAAATTCATCCTAAAATCCATACGCAAATCTGTTCAAATCCGGACGCCAAAAAAGTCTTGACTTTACCCCGGGCGACGGCTATAATAACTGCGTCAATTTCATAGTGTGAGAGGTTCTTTTTCGCGTTACGCGAAGGGGGAACAGGGTGAAAAGCCCGGCGAGTCGGTCACTGTGATGCTCTGCGTAAGAGATAAGCCAGATTACCCGATGGGAGAACCTCGACTTCTGCCGGAACCGGAGGTCAATATAAAGAAGGGGCTTTCGCCTGCTGCGGTTTTGTGCGCGCAGCAGGCTTTTTTTGCGCCCAATTTCCAGTAAAGTGCCCATTTTAAATGGGTTTTACATAGATCGCGTCTAAAAATTTATTTAAAGGAGAAGTGATGCAAACATGAGAACGCAAAGCAGCTTTTGCCGGTTTTTGTCTCTGGTGCTGGCTCTGACGCTGGTGCTGGGACTGCTTCCCGCCGGCGCGCTGGCCGCCGGCACAGCGGCGGAAAAAACGGTAAATGTCACCTTGTCCAACGATGGAGCCATCGTGCTGGGCAATGACGCTGATAGTACCCGGCTGAACCGGGTTTCGGTGACGGTGCCATACTTTGATCTGGAGCTGTACGGTCTGTCTGATTATTACCGCTACGAGGCCGACAGCTTTGAAAACGGCGGCGGCTATATCAGCGATGTGGTGGTGGAACAGCCCACAGTGCTGCACCTATATATCTACCTGCTGGAACGGTACTACTATGGCCTGGAACCGGAGGATTGTGGCAAAGGCGTAGCCTATCTGGCCAGCCAAGATATCACCTTCGGCAGCGCCAGCGCGGAAGCCCCGGTAGATGAGCTGGGGAAGGTAGTGGGAACCGGCGCAGGGTTTCAATGCAGCGGCAACGCCACCTCCTTCTACATGAACAATTTTTGGGGCCATGACGAAAACCTGATGTATTATGTAAATCACACCTATCCCTTGATGGCAAAGGGTTGGGGTGCCACCGCCGACTATCTCCTGCTGGAAAACGGAGACTCGGTGGACGTGGGCATGTTCAGCAACTGGTCGTTCTTCTCCCAGGGCAGCTTCTGCTATGCCGCCCCGGAGGCTTCCAATCTGACCGCTGGCCAGAGCCAGAGCTTCCAAGGCTTTGGCGTCTCCACCAGCGCCGCGTGGGACGGCTCTTCCAATCCCGCTACGCCGGTGTCCCTGGACTGGGTGGTGCTGGACCAGCAGGGTGAGCAGGTGGCAAGCTCCGAGGCCCCTGCCAGCCAGTTTACCTATACCTTCTCTCAGGCGGGAACCTACACCGTCCTGGGCTACGATCCCAACCGGGGAACGGAGGACGCCTGCATGGCGCCTGCGGTTGCCACAGTAGATGTAGCGCCCACGTCTCCAAAGGTCAGCTTTGAAACCACGCCCAACGACGCCATCGTGGTACTGCGCGACGGCCAGGGCAGCCGGGTCTGGCCTGGGGAAGATGGCACATACACCCTGACTCCAGGAAGTGAATACAGCTACACCGTGACCAAAAACGGGTATATCGGTCAAAAGAACAGCTTCCAGTTGAATGAGTCCGGAATCATCTCCATCACGCTGGAAAAAGCGCCCGAAAATACCGCCATCGATCCCACCATCTACGCCCAGTGGGCCAACTTCCGCAACGGTGAGAACCACCTGGGTGTCATCAACACCAAGACCCCCTACGCTCCGGAGGACGCAGAGCTGCTGTGGGCGGCCAAATATGGCAGTGGCTGGTCTGCCGCACCCGGCTCTCCTATCCTGGTGGACGGAGATCTTATAACCTATGTCGGCTCCACCATCAAGCGGCTGGACCGGAATACCGGCGCTGTGGTTGCCGAAGGACAGATGGCCGGCTCCTCCAACTTCTCCATGGTCCCGGCCACCTATGCCGACGGCATGATCTTTGTGGGCCTCAGCGGCGGCCGGATTCAGGCCTTCAACGCCAAAACGTTGGAGTCTCTGTGGGTCTATACCGATACCCTGAAGGGCCAGCCCAACTGCCCCATCACCTATAAAGACGGCTATCTCTACGCGGGCTTCTGGAACTCTGAGACGAAAAATGCCAATTTTGCCTGCATCAGCGCCACGGACGAAAATCCCAATGAAATGACAGAAGAAAAGCTCGCCACCTGGACCTATGAAAGCGCCGGCGGCTTCTACTGGGCAGGCGCGTATGTCAGCGATCGCTTTGCTGTAGTCGGTACAGACGACGGCCAAAGCGGCTATTCCTCCGAAACCGCCAGGCTGTTGGTCTTTGACCGGCTCACCGGCCAGCTGGTGGATGAGGCTGCGGGCTTCCGGGGTGACATCCGCTCCAACGTGTCCCACGATCCCGAAAGTGACCGAGTGTTCTTCACCACCAAGGGCGGCCAGCTCTGCAACGCCAAGGTGGATTGGGCCAGCGGCAAAATCTCCCACGTCCACAAGACCGACATCTCCGACGCCAAGGGAAATCTGGGCGTCATGTCCACCTGCACGCCATCGGTACACAACGGCCGGATTTACATCGGCGTTTCCGGCAAAAGCCAGTTTGGCGCCAACTCCGGCCATGCCATCAGCGTCTACGATCTGGCCGAAAACGGCGACATGACCCTGGCCTATTCCTACGCTATCGTGGGCTATCCCCAGACCTCCGCCATGGTTTCCACCGGCTATGAGGAAGAGACCGGCTATGTCTACATCTATTTGCCCTATAACTACACCCCCGGCGGCGTGTCCGTGCTGAAGGATAAGAAGGGCCAGACCGCGCCGCTGACCACCACGGACCAGGGCTACAGCGAGGTATTCACCCCACAGTCTCCCCTGAGTCAGTACTGCATCTGCTCTACCATTGCCGACGAGTACGGCACCATCTACTACAAAAATGATTCCTGCTATATGATGGCAATCACCAGCAAAATTGAGTCCATTGAAGTGACTGCAAGCCCTGACAAGCTGCGCTACAACGGCGAAGCCTTTGATCCCACCGGTATGACCGTGGTGGCGAACCTGAAAAACGGCTGCCAGCGGGACATTACGGATTATATAACCTGGCAAGAGGAACCCATTGACGCCGGTCAGACCAGCGTGACCCTGTCCTACACCTACGGCTTTAATCATGCAAATTATGGCCTGAAAACCCTGACTGCGGAGCTACCGGTAAATCAGCCTGCGGTGCAGGCCGACGTTCAAATTTCGGCCCAGGCCTACAACGCCTTTCTCACCGCGCCCCAGACGGTCACCGTGTCCTCCGATGTGGCGGAGCGCTACGGCTACACCGACCAGATTCCCGATGCCCAGGGCGTATCCGCGCTGGATGTATTGGTCCAAGCCCATGTGCTCATGTTTGGGGAGGATTTCAACGAGGAAACCGCTTGCGCCATGTTGAGCGTCAACGCCACTGGCTCCATTTCTACCATCTTTGGGGTGGAAACCGGAAATTGCGGCTTTACCGTCAACGATCTGACCCCCACCGGCGGCGAAGCCGACTGGGGCGGCTATGTGGGACTGACCCTGAATGAAACCCTGGTGCGCTCCGGCGATATCGTATCCTTCTTCCTGTATCAGGACAGCTATGCCATGGATTTGTATTCCTGGTTTGTCCAAAATGGCCAGGCGACCAAGACCTTGACCGCCCAGGCCGGCGCTGCCATGGATTTGACGGTCAACGGTTTTTGGGTTGGCTGGTATGGCTGCAACTATAAAGATTTTGCGGAAATTGTGGCAGATCCGGACATCATCATGCCGGTTTCTGACGCGCAGTTGGCCCTGGTGGATCCGGAAACCGGCGCAATGACAGATTTGACCGGCGCGATCACCGACGAAGACGGCAAGACTTCCGTGGTATTCCCGGAAGCTGGCACTTACCTACTGACAGCCTATGTGCCTGAGGCGGCGCAGGAAGATTATGCAACCCCCGCCATTATGACCCTTGCCACCGTGACGGTAGCGCAAGCGCCCCAGTTGGCGATTATCGCCCAGCCGGTGGACTTTGCCGGCGCGATTGGCGATACCGCTACCTTCCGCGTCCAGGCGACAGGCGAAGGGTTAACCTATCGTTGGATGTACTCCAACAACGGCGGTAAATCTTGGTCGGCTTCCGGCTCTACCGGTGCGGACACGGACACCCTGTCCGTGGTCATGACCGCCCGCCGGGTGGGTCAGATGTACAAGTGCGTCATCACCGATGAGAAGGGAAATACCCTGGAGACGGCGACCGTCGCCCTAACCCAGGCGGCTCCGGCGCTGACCATCACCGCCCAGCCGGAAGACTTTGCCGGTGCAATTGGCGATACCGCCACCTTCCGCGTCCAGGCAACAGGCGAAGATCTAACCTATCGTTGGATGTACTCCAACAACGGCGGTAAGACCTGGTCCGCCTCCGGTTCTACTGGCTCAGACACAAACACTCTGTCCGTGGTCATGACCGCCCGCCGGGTAGGCCAGATGTACAAATGTGTCATTACTGATGCTGGCGGCAATACTTTGGAGACGGTTGCCGCCGCCCTAACCCAGGCGGATCCGGCTCGGAGCTTCTCGTTCCCTCCGCTTGTCTTTCCCTGGTCTTTTGGTGATACCGCCACCTTCCGCGTCCAGGCAACAGGCGAAGATCTAACCTATCGTTGGA
>CAOJND010000003.1 GCA_948439445.1 uncultured Eubacteriales bacterium
ACTCCGTCTCCCGCTGGAATTTGCCGGAGCAAATCCGCAAAAAGGCCAGCCGGTCCCGATGGGCCTTGTTCATATTGGCCTGGATTTTAAACACAAAGGCGGAAAAGTCCGGGGAAAACGCGTCCACCAATCCGGCGTCGGAGACCCGGGACAGGGGCGGCGGAGTCATGCGCAGAAATTCCTCCAAAAACGGCTCCACGCCAAAGTTAGTCAGGGCCGATCCGAAAAATACGGGACTGAGCTTGCCGGAGCGCACCTCGGCAATCTCCAGCTCCCGCCCGGCGGACAGCAGCTCCACATCGTCGATGAGCTGCTGGTGCTTTTCTGCGCCCAGAATCTCGTCTACCTGACTGTCATACAGGTCGATGACCTGTTTTCCCGCCCGGCTTTTGCCGTTGACCCCGGAGAAAAACAGCAGCGCGCCGTTTTGCCGGTCATAGACCCCCTGAAAATCCTTGCCGGAGCCGATGGGCCAGTTCATGGCGTAGGTTTCAATCCCCAATTCCCGCTCCAGCTCGTCCAGCAGGTCGAAGGGATCCTTGGATTCCCGGTCCATTTTGTTGATGAAGGTAAAAATGGGGATATGCCGCATGGCGCAGACCTTGAACAGCTTCCGGGTCTGGGCCTCCACGCCTCGGGAGCCGTCGATGACCATGACGGCGGAATCCGCCGCCATCAGGGTGCGGTAGGTGTCCTCGGAGAAGTCCTGGTGACCCGGGGTGTCCAGAATGTTGATGCAACAGCCGTCATACTGAAACTGCATCACGGAAGAGGTCACGGAAATTCCGCGCTGCTTTTCAATCTCCATCCAGTCGGAGGTGGCGGCGCGGGAATTTTTTTTGCCTTTGACCACCCCCGCTTGGGCGATGGCGCCGCCATAGAGCAGAAATTTTTCCGTCAGGGTGGTCTTGCCGGCGTCGGGGTGGGAGATAATGGCAAAGGTTCGTCGCCGGCTGATTTCCTCTTGTAACGTTTTCATAAAATTCATCCTTTTCGGTGTTATTTTAAAATCAGAAAGCTACATCTTCGCAGAGAAGATCCTGGCTTGAACCTAGGGCGGGGAAAGGGGCTGCCTGGACTCCAGATAGATCAGCAGTACGGCGATATCTGCCGGACTGACGCCGGAGATCCGGCTGGCCTGGCCGATGGACACCGGACGAAACTGGGTCAGCTTTTGCCGGGCCTCCAACCGAAGCCCGCCGATGCTGTTATAATCCAGCTCCGGGGGAAGCTGCCGGGTCTCCTCCCGGCGAAACTGCTCCACCTGCTTTTCCTGCCGGGCCAAATATCCGGCGTATTTCACCTGGATTTCCACAGCTTCTGTGACGGCCTTGGGCAGTGCCGGGCGGTCTGGGTCAAAGGGCGACAGATCGTCATAGCCCACCTGGGGCCGGCGCAGAAGATCCGCCAGCCGGGCCGAACCGTGGACCGGCGCGGAATCGCGCTGGGCCAGCATATCGTTTAGCGCCGGACAGGCTGCCACACCGGCGCTCTCCAACCGCCGCGCCTCCCGGCGGACCGCCTCGTATTTTTCCTCCACCTGGCGCAGCCGCGCCTGGCTGACCAGCCCCACCCGGGCGCCAATGGCGGTGAGGCGCTGGTCGGCGTTGTCCTGCCGGTGAAGCAGGCGATATTCCGACCGGCTGGTCATGATCCGGTAGGGCTCTTCCGTTCCCTTGGTCACCAGATCGTCGATCAGGGTACCGATATAGCTGGTGTCCCTGGTCAAAATCATCGGCGGCTCCCCCTTTAACTTCAGTGCAGCGTTAACCCCGGCCACCAGACCCTGGACCGCCGCCTCCTCATAGCCGGAGGTGCCGTTGAACTGCCCCGCGCCATACAGGCCCGAGACGGATTTGCATTCTAGTGTGGGCAAAAGCTGGGTGGGATCTACACAGTCGTATTCAATGGCATAGGCCGGGCGCATCATTTCGGCTTGTTCCAGGCCGGGAATGGTGCGCAGCATTTGTACCTGCACGTCCTCCGGCAGACTGGAGGACAGACCCTGGACATACAGCTCCTCCGTATCCAGCCCGCATGGCTCGATGAACAGCTGGTGCCGGGGCTTTTCTGCAAAGCGGACAATTTTTGTCTCGATGCTGGGGCAATACCTGGGGCCGACGCCTACAATGGTGCCGTCAAACATGGGCGAACGATGGAGATTCTCTCGAATAATTTTATGCGTGGCCGCATTGGTATAGGTTAGGTAGCACACGGCCCGATTATCCACCGGCTTTTCTGTGCGGAAGGAAAAAGGCTCCGGCTGGGCGTCTCCGGTTTGCAGCTCCATTTTGGAAAAATCCACGCTGCGCCGGTTGATCCGGGGGGGCGTGCCGGTTTTAAACCGCCGCAACACCAATCCCAGCCGCTTTAAGCTGTCGCTCAGGCCCGTAGCGGCGTGCATCCCGTCCGGGCCGGAGGCGTAACAGGCTTCTCCGGTGATTACCGTGCTGTCCAGATAGGTGCCCGTGGCGATGATCACCGCCCGGGATAGATATTTTGCCCCCAGCTGGGTGCACACGCCACAGACGGCGCCGTTTTCCGTCAACAGCTCCGTCACCATGGCCTGTTTTAAATCAAGGCCCGGCTGCTGTTCTAAAACATGCTTCATATATTGCTGATACTTCCGCCGGTCGGCCTGGGCCCGCAGAGAGTGGACCGCCGGGCCTTTACCCCGGTTGAGCATCCGGTACTGAATGCAGCACGCGTCCGCCGCAAGGCCCATCTGGCCCCCCAGCGCGTCCAGCTCCCGGACCAGATGGCCCTTGCCGGTGCCGCCGATGGCGGGATTGCAGGGCATATTGCCCACACTGTCCAGATTGCTGGTCAGAAGCAGGGTGCGCATGCCCAGCCGGGCGGCGGCAAGGGCCGCCTCAATCCCCGCGTGCCCTGCGCCCACCACCGCCACGTCGTAGCTTCCGGCCAGATAGGTGGTCATACCGTTGCCTCCCTGGGATAGCTCACCACTTCACAGCGGTTGATGGGCGTGCCCAAGGCATAAAATTTTTCCTCATAGCCGGTCATAATGCCCACCGGGCCGTTGGCGTGCAGATCCCGGGTCACATTTTTTGTCTCCAGCCCCACCGCCGCCAGCTCCTCCAGAGAGAATTCAAACAGCTTGGCGTTGTCGGTCTTAAAATGGATTTCCCCACCGCCGGCAATGAGCTTGCGATACAGCTCCAAAAAGTTTCGATGGGTCAGCCGCCGCTTGGCGTTTTTGCTCCGGGGCCAGGGATCGGGAAAGTTGATGAACATCCGGTCGATCTCTCCCGGGGCAAAGCAGTCGCCCATGTTGGCCACGTCCATATCCACAAAAAACACATTTTTTAATTCCATAGCCTTGGCCTTTTCCATGGCCATAACCATGGCCTCCCGGCACCGCTCCACGGCGATTACCAGCACATCGGGGTTGGCCTGGGCGGTTTCCACCGTGAATTTGCCCTTGCCGCAGCCGATTTCCACCCACAGCGCCCGGCAAGCCGGATACAATCCCCGCCAGTCGCCCTGACGCTGGACCGGGTCGGTGATCTGCCAGGCGGCGCAGGAGAGCATCCGCGGCTCTAAATTGGGCTTTTTGCGCATTCTCATATGAAAATTCCTCCCGGAATCAGATTGTTCCACAACATTTTATTATACCAGATCTTCTCAAGAGCGTCAAACTTTTTTCTTTTAAAATAGCCTATTAACAGATATTCCGGCAAAAAAATCCGGCGGGCCTTATTAAAAAGGTCCACCGGATGATCCACAGGCAGGTCCTATTCTTCTGAGGAAGTCTGAGCAGGGGCGTCCTGCGCCACCAGATCCGGACCAAGGGCCTGGGCCATCATGGTATGGACCTGCTGGCCAATTTCCACAGTGGTGACACCTTTTAGCGCTTCCGGAGGAATCACACCGGCCAGATGCAGCTCCACCGGCGTGGAACGAAGCCGGAGAAAGTTGTGGAATACATGCTGCGTGTTTTGAATGGCGCACACCACAATGGGTACATTGGCCTTCTGGGCAATTTTGAATGCGCCGCTGCGAAAGTGATGGAGCTTGCCATCCAGACTGGTGTAGCCCTCGGGAAAGACCATAATGGAGGCCTTATCCTCTTTCAAAATGCTGATGCAGCGAAGGATCGTTCGCAGGGCCTCCCGATCATTTTCCCGGTTGATGGGTTGGCAAAGAAGCTTGTGCATCAGCTTGCCGATGATGAACATGTTGTCGTTTTCTCGTTTCGAGATGAAAGCCAGTTGACTTTTGGGAAAGCAGGCCAGCAGCAGCACCGGGTCCAAAATATGCAAATGGTTGCACACCAACAGAAACCGGCCCTGGGTGGGAAGCTGTTCCATGCCGGTGATGTGTAAACGCATCCGTAAAATGGATAGGATGGCCTGACAATAGACGGTGGTGACCTTACGGTAAAAAGGGTCGTCCTGTTCCTGGGGCTCGGACAAGTCAATCCCATGACAAATGGCCCACAGGAAGAAAAATGCGCCCAAACATTGGACAATCCAAAAGCCCCCAAAGGCCAATGGCAGCTTCCACAGCCAGCCCAGAGATTCGAAAGCGCCGGTAAAGCCACAGACAGCGGCGCTCAGGGCCAGAGACAGAAGCGTAATGAATCGAAGCAACATGGAAAGCCCTCCTGCATATGTGGTCAAAACTTCTGTTATTATACTGCGCAAGCGCAAACAAAACAAGTATTTCCACCGGTTTTTTTTCAAAGCCACTAGAAATTACTGGCTAAGGCTGGTATAATAACAGCAATTGTATTTAGGAAAGGAATCAACCGCCATGCGTATTTCCGCGCAAGCACCCTGGCTAGCCTATTATGGCAATACGCCCCATTCTATTGACTATCCCCATAAGACCATGTATCAGTTGGTGGCCCAGACTGCCAGACGGGTTCCCAATCAGAAAGCCTATGAATTTATGGGGAAAACCACCACTTACGCTGAATTTTTGCAGCGTGTTGACACTGCGGCTAAGGGCTTGACGCAATTGGGAATCGGCAGGGGGGATCGGGTGACCATCTGCATGGCCAACACGCCCCAGGCGCTGGACTGTTTTTATGCGCTGAATCGAATTGGCGCCATTCCCAATATGATTCACCCCCTGTCGGCGGCCAAGGAGATTGCATTTTACCTCAACGTGTCCCACAGCAAGGCGATTTTGACGCTGGACCAGTTCTATGATAAGGTAAGCGGCATAATACCGGAGGTGCAGCAGCCCTGCACGATTTTGATCGCCAGAATTCAAGACGAACTGCCCGCTGGGAAACGGCTGCTCTACCCTCTGACCAAAACCGCCCGGGCGGTCCAGTCCCTGCCGAAAAAGGGCTACCTGCTGTGGAGCCAGGTGCTGGCCCAGGGCCGGAAAGAGACGAAGCTTCCGGAGGATTGCGGCCGGTTTGACGACTGCGGCGCCATTCTCTATTCCGGCGGTACCACGGGAACCACCAAGGGTATTTTGCTCTCCAACCTGAATTTTAACGCCCTGGGTCTGCAAACCATTGCGGCCTCCGGCCTGGAGGACGTGTCGGGGATGAAAATGCTGTCGATTATGCCGGTGTTTCACGGGTTTGGCCTGGGCATCGGGATCCACACGGCCCTGATCGGCGGCGCATGCTGCATTCTGGTGCCCCAGTTTAGCGTAAAGGCCTACGCTGACATTTTAAAAAAGCAGAAGCCCAATTTAATCCCCGGAGTGCCCACGTTGTTTGAAGCCCTGCTCCGGGCGGACACGTTAAAGGACGTGGATTTGGGTTTTTTAAAGGGTATTTTTTCCGGGGGAGACACCTTGTCCACCGAGTTAAAAAAGAAGGTGGACGCGTTTTTGAAGGCCCACGGCTGTACCGAGCAGATTCGGGAGGGCTACGGTACCACAGAATGTGTTACTGCCTCCTGCCTGACGCCAAAAGACTATGCAAGGTCAGGTTCCATCGGCGTGCCGTTTCCCGATACCTACTATAAAATTGTGAAGCCTGGCACCACGGAGGAGCTACCGCCCAACACCGACGGGGAGATCTGTGTCTCCGGTCCTACGGTGATGATTGGGTATATGGACAACCCCCAGGAGACGGCACAGACCCTCCAACGGCACTACGACGGACGGATCTGGCTCCATACCGGCGACCTGGGCCGGATGGATCAGGATGGATTTGTCTACTTCCGGCAACGGCTGAAGCGGATGATTATCACCTCCGGCTACAACGTGTATCCCAGCCAGATTGAGAATATTCTCGACGGCCATCCAAAGGTGCTGCTCTCCTGTGTCATCGGTGTGAAGGATTCCTACCGGGTGCAGCGGGTGAAGGCATTTGTGGTGCCCATGCCCGGGGTGGAGCCGACGCCAGAGTTAAAGCAGGAGCTGCTGGCCTACTGCGCCACCCGGATTGCCAAATATGCCATGCCTCGGGAGCTGGAGTTCCGCAAGGAACTGCCCAAAACTCTGGTGGGCAAGGTTGCCTATCGGGTGCTGGAGGAAGAGGAGAACCAATGAAACGGCGGATATGGGAGCTGGATGCAGTTCGGGGGCTGTGTATCCTAGGCATGGTGGCGGTGCACCTGGTCTATGATCTGGTGGAGCTGTACGGCCTGGTGGATTGGCGCTATCCGTCGGTGTTTATGCTGGTAAAGGACTGGGGCGGCGAGCTGTTTTTGCTGCTGTCCGGTATTTGCGTCACCCTGGGCAGCCATCCGGTGAAGCGGGGGCTGCTGGTGTTCTGCTGCGGACTGGTGGTTACGGGGGTAACTGTGACCATGGCGGCGGTGGGGCTTGCCGGCTGGGAAATTGTGATTTATTTTGGGGTGTTGCACTGTTTGGGCTGCTGTATGCTGCTCTGGCCCCTGGCCGGTAGACTGCCAGACTGGGCGTTGGGCGCCCTGGGCGCGGGTCTGGTGGCGCTGGGGTTGTGGTTTCGCACCCAGACGGCGGATGGTTGGTGGCTGATTCCCCTGGGGCTGACCCCACTGGGCTTTGCCAGCTCGGATTATTTTCCCATGGCGCCCCATTTGGGCTTTTTTCTGCTGGGGGCTGTGGTTGGCAGGCAGGTCTATTGGGACCGGCAAACCCGCTTTCCCAGGGTAAACACGCAAGTTGCGCCCATTCGCTATTTATGTGGTTGCGGACGTAGCTCCCTGTGGATCTATCTACTCCATCAACCAGTGCTGACCGGCATTTGTGCTGTGTGGACGCTGGCAGCTTGATTTTCGGAGGAAATGCGATGAAAACCATGATCAAAGATAATTTTTCTGTACTGTTTGCCCTGCTGGGAGGTTGCGTTGGTCTGCTGCTGCGGCTGTGGCGGTTGCGCCTGGGGGTGGATGAGACCGGCCTGCTGGTGCGCGGGCACATGGGAGGATCCATTCTCATTGTGTGGAGCCTTTTGATAATTGCGGCGCTGCTGGTATTGACCAAAAATGACAAAAAACCCAATGTCCCCAATGCCGGGGCCAGCCGGCTGGCAGATGTGCTCGTTTGCTTGTATGTGGCAGTGCAGACGGTGCTACTGGTGGTGGATAAGCAGTCCCATGGTGTCTCGGAGGTCATTTTAACGCTGCTCTCTTTGCTGGCGGTGATCCCCATGTTAGGCGCCGTCGTGGGGAAGAAGGCCAATCATATTTTATTGTGTGTTTATGCTGTTGCGCTGCTCATTTTTAAGTTCCGGGCCTGGAGCCTGAATCCCCAGCTTGCCAATTACAGTTATCAGCTATTGGCTGGCGTAACGCTGATGTTTGCCACCTACCACCGAGCAGCCTTTGACGGAGATATGGGTCATCCCGTGGCTTTCCGGCGGTGGAGCCTGCTGTGCGCGTACCTTTGCATGGTATCCATGACCGATGAAAACATGTGGTTCTACCTGACGATGGCGGTGTGGCTGCTGTGCGGCGCAATCGCATTGCCGCACAAGACCCAAAATATGCCGCAGCCTATGCCACAGTGTGCGTCGGAGACATAGGTGGGCTTTACATGGCGGACGGCAGTAGGTCGCAGAAGAACAGAGGGATGTTATGAACTTGCCAGAGACAATTGAACAATTACTCTGCCAGTTGGAGCAGGCCGGCTTTGCGGCCTATGCCGTGGGGGGCTGCGTTCGGGATGCAGCGCTGGGCTTACAGCCACATGACTATGATCTGTGTACGTCTGCCCGCCCGGAGGAAATCCAGACGGTTTTTTCCTCCATGCCCATGTTCCTGACCGGGGTGAAGCATGGCACTGTGTCTCTGGTGACGACGTTGGGGGTGGTGGAGGTCACCACCTTTCGGACGGAGGGTGGTTATGAAGATAACCGGCATCCAGATTGGGTACAATTTCTACCGGAGATAACAGGGGATCTGGCCCGGCGAGATTTTACCATCAATGCCATGGCCTATTCCCCCAGCCGGGGGTTCCAGGATCCCTTTGGCGGCCGGGCGGATTTGGAACACGGGATTCTCCGGGCGGTGGGCCAGCCGGAGGCCCGATTCCAGGAGGATGCGTTACGAATTTTGCGGGGCGCCCGGTTTGCGGCCCGGTTCCGGCTGACCCCGGAGCCGGCGACCTTCCAGGCGATGGTGAAGCTACGGGGTTTGCTGGACCAATTGGCCCTGGAGCGGGTGTTTTGCGAACTGGACGGCTTTCTGCGCAGTGCCCGCGTGGAGGACCTGCTGCGGTTTGCGCCGCTGGTCACCCAGGTGATTCCGGAGTTGGCCCCGGCGATTCACTTTGACCAGAGAAGTCCCCATCACGCCCTGGATCTTTATCGCCACATTGCCCATGTGACAGCGGCGCTGCCGGCAACACCGGCGCTGCGATGGGCGGGGCTACTGCACGACGTGGGAAAGCCCGCCGCGTTTACTTTAGATGAAAACGGCCGGGGCCACTTCTATGGACATGCCCAGATTGGCGCGGACCTGGCGGAGAAAATTCTCCGGCGGCTGCATGCCCCCAATGTCCTGCGGGAACGGGTGGTCTGGCTGATCGGCCACCACATGTCCCTTCTGGAGCCGGACGAGCCAAAGCTTCGCAAGCAGTTGAGCCGGTGGGGGGAAGAGACGGTTTGGGAGCTATTGGATCTGGAGGAGGCGGATTTTGGAGGAAAGGGGACCGGAAATTCCCAGGAGGGGGAGCGGTTCCAACAGATCCGCCAAATGCTTGTCCAGATCCAGCAGGAGCATCCGGTGATGAAGCGAGAGCAGATGGCGATTCGGGGCGGAGATTTGCTGGCCATGGGTTGTCCGCCCGGCCCAATGCTGGGCAGGATCCTGCAAACGCTGTTGGACCAGGTGTTAGAGGGAAGGCTACCCAATTGCCGACAGCCTCTTTTAGATGCGGCGGCACGGCTAATTTCCCAGGACGAATCGTGTCTGGCGACGCTGGACAAAAACAGGCGGTGTTTAGGCCGTACGATGGAATAAAGAACCGGTTTTTCCTCTAAATTCCTTTAAAATCCCACTGGTTACTCTTGACAAATTGGAAAAATCGCAGTAACCTATGAAAATATGGGATTGTCGAAAACCGGCGCCTGGAGGAACGAAATCGCTTCTCCGGGCATAAGCTGAAGCGCCGCTGACATATAAGGCGGCGCTTTCCTCTGGAAAAAACGGATGAATTGGAGCGGGTTGCCATGCGAGAAAGCGGAATCTTAATGCATATTACCTCTTTGCCCGGTCCCTATGGAGTGGGAACCATGGGAAAGGCGGCATATGAGTTCGTGGATTTTTTGAAACGGGCGGGGCAGAGCTGTTGGCAGGTCCTTCCCATCACGCCCACGGGCTACGGGGATTCGCCGTATCAGTCCTGCTCCAGCCACGCGGGGAATCACTACCTCATTGATTTGGATACCCTGGTGGAGGAGGGGCTTTTGACAGCCCAGGAGGCCAAGGAGCCGGACTGGGGTGCGTGCGATACCAGGGTGGATTTTGGCAAGCAATACGCCAGCCGTCTTTCGGTGCTGCGTAAGGCCTACGGCCGGTTTACTGGCGGCGAGGATTTTGAAAGCTTTTTGTTGCAGCATGGCAACTGGCTGCCGGACTATGGGCTGTTTATGGCGCTCAAGGAGCAGTTTGGCGGAAAGCCTTGGCTGGAGTGGGACCGGCCCCTCCGGTTCCGGGAGCCGCAGGCCATGTGGAAGGCCCGCCGGGTTATGCGGGATCAGGTCCGTTTTTTTAGCTTTGTCCAATATCTTTTTTTTAAGCAGTGGAAGGCGCTGCGGCGTTACGCGAAGCAAAACGGAATTGCGATGATTGGAGATCTGCCCATTTACGTACCTTTGGACTCCGCCGACGTGTGGAGCAATCCGGAGCTATTTCAGTTAGATGACCAACTCTATCCCACCCATGTGGCGGGGTGCCCGCCGGACGCTTTTACAGCGGACGGTCAACTGTGGGGCAATCCGCTGTACCGCTGGGATCAGATGGAACGCAACGGCTACGGCTGGTGGTTAAACCGGATCGGTGCGGCCATGGAGCTGTACGACCGGATTCGGTTTGACCATTTTCGGGGGCTGGAATCCTATTGGAGCGTGCCTTATGGGGATACGACCGCCAGAGGCGGGGCCTGGGTGAAAGGACCTGGGATGCGATTCCTCCGGGCGGTGAAGGAGGCATTTCCCCAGCTAAAACTGATTGCCGAGGATTTGGGCTTTTTAACGCCGGAGGTGGTGGCGCTACGGGAGGAATCGGGGCTGCCGGGCATGAAGGTGCTGGGCTTTGCTTTTGACAGCCGAGAGCCGTCGGACTACTTGCCGTATCAATATACCGCCAATTCCGTTTGCTATACCGGTACCCACGACAATATGACCACGAGGCAGTGGTTTGATACCGCGCCGGAGGATGCGGTGGCCTACGCCACGGAATTTATGGGTCTTACGCCGGAGGAAGGCCCTGTGTGGGGTACGATCCGAACCGCTATGAGCAGTGTCTCGGCGCTTTGCGTGGTGCCGATGCAGGATTATTTGGAGCTGGGAGCCCAGGGACGTATGAACTTCCCCGGAACTTTGTCAAATTTGAACTGGACATGGCGGGCAAATCATGATATGATAAACAATACGTTGGCAGATCGTATTGCCGCCATTACCAGGCTTTATGGGAGAATTTCCCCAAATTCCCCGGCAACACAGGATAGCCTGGAGAATGCCTCCCAAAACTAGGAGAAAGCGATTTCCGCAAACTGCGGCTCTGCGCTTGAGATAGGAGCATAGACTATGAGTTATAATTGTCTGAATATTTTAAAATGGACAGAGGCGCAACTGAAATACCAGTATGACGTCGCCCTGCGGGATGCGTCTGCCCAGGAGCTTCACGAGGCTCTGGCGGAGGCTGTGATGATGGCCATCAGCGACAACTGGAATCACAGCAAGCGCACCCGGATGCACCAGCGGAAGGCGTACTACTTTTCCGCGGAATATTTGATCGGCCGGCTGGTGTTTAACAATCTGTACAATATGGGAATTTTGGATGAAATGCGCCAGCTGTTTGCCGAGCGGGGCGTGGATCTGGCCTGTCTGGAGGAAGTGGAGGACGCGGCATTGGGCAACGGCGGCTTGGGCCGTCTGGCTGCCTGCTTCTTAGACTCCGCCGCCAGCTGCAACATTCCCCTATCCGGCTACGGATTGCGCTACCGGTTTGGCCTGTTTAAGCAGCGCTTTGACCAGTATGGCAGTCAAGTGGAGGCGGCCGACGACTGGACAAAATTTGGCGATCCCTGGTCCTACCGCCGCTACAACCATGCAGTGAAGGTAAAATTCCCGGATCACACCGTTCTGGCAGTGCCCTACGACGTTCCGGTGATCGGTTATGGTACGGACAACATCAACACCCTGCGGTTGTGGCAGTGCGAGGCCGAGGAGGAGCTGGACTTTAACGCCTTCAATGCCCAGGATTACCAGCGCGCCCTGGCACAAAAGAACAAGGCGGAGGATATTACCCGGGTGCTGTATCCCAACGATTCCACCTGGGAGGGCAAGCGACTGCGGATCAAGCAGCAATATGTGTTGTCCTCTGCATCTCTACAGGATATGCTGCGCACCTATAAGGTGGCCCACGGGAGCGATCTGTCCCATTTTGCGCAGTTTTACGCGGTGCAGCTCAACGACACCCATCCCGCCATGTCCATTCCGGAGCTGATTCGGCTGCTGATGCTGGAGGGAATGGACTTTGACCAGAGCTTCCAAATCGCCCGGCAGTGCTTCTCCTATACCAATCATACGGTCATGGGGGAGGCGTTGGAGAAGTGGAATTTGGATCTTCTACGCTCTGTTGTGCCTGAAATTGTGGATATTCTCCAGCGCATCGATCAGAAGCTGAAGTGGGAACATCCCAATCTGTATATCATCAAGGACAATACCGCCCATATGGCCAATCTGTCCGTGTATGTATCAAGTTATGTCAACGGTGTGGCGGAGATCCATTCTCAGATTTTGAAGGACGATCTATTCCGGGAGTGGTATCAGGTTTTCCCGGAGCGGTTCCAGAACAAGACCAATGGCGTAACCCCCAGACGGTGGATGGGGCTGTGCAATCCGGAGCTGACCCAGCTGATCAAGTACCGGATTGGCGGCGACTTCCTGAAGGATTTGGACCGGCTGTCAAAGCTGAAGCCCATGATTGACGACGATATGGTTCGCCAGTTTAACGCGGTAAAGCGACAGAAAAAAGAGCAGCTTTGCGCCTGCATTGCCAAGTATGAGGGGATTCAACTAAACCCGGATTTTGTGTTTGACGTGCAGGTCAAGCGGCTTCATGAGTACAAGCGGCAGTTGATGAACGCCCTGTCTATTATGGATATTTATTTCCGGTTAAAAGACGGTGGCTTGCCGGATTTCCAGCCCACGGTGTTCTTATTTGGCGCCAAGTCTGCCCCTGGCTACGCGAGAGCTAAGGCGGTGATCCGCTATATCAACCGGATTGCCAGGCTGATCAACAACGATCCCGACATGGCCCAGAAGCTAAAGGTTGTCTTTGTACAGAACTATAATTGCTCCTATGCAGAGCACATTATTCCGGCGGCGGACATCTCCGAGCAGATCTCCCCTGCTGGAACGGAGGCCTCCGGTACCGGCAATATGAAGCTGATGATCAACGGTGCGGTAACGCTGGGCACCATGGACGGTGCGAATGTGGAGATTGTCCAGGAGGCTGGCTTGGAGAACAACTATATCTTTGGCGCCACGGTGGAGCAGATTGAGCAGTGCCGGGACTCCTACCGCAGCCGGAATATTTACGATTCCAATCCCCAGCTTCATCGGGCCATCGACACCCTGGTGGATGGGACGGTTCCCACAGACGACGATCAGCGGGAGCTGTATCACGCGCTGCTGGACGGCGCATCCTGGCATCGCCCGGATCATTACTTTGTGTTGCTGGACTATCAGCCCTATCTGGACGCCAAGCTCCGGGCCAACCGGGACTATGCCGACCGGCTGAACTTTGGCCACAAGTGCCTGATGAACGTGGCCTCCGGCGCGAAATTTTCCTCCGACCGGACCATTCGGCAGTATGCCGATGAGATTTGGCATATTCAACAGACACAGGATTAAACCAGACTGGATAATCGGCCCTCCCATCCCGGCGTGCGGGGCGGGAGGGCTGTTGTATTTTAGAGGAAAGCCCTTTGGCCGTACAAATTCCCTCTTTACGGCGGCGGAAAAATGATGTACAATATACGTCAGAAACGGGGGGATGAACATGCACTGCATGAAATGCGGCAGGCCCATCGGAGAGCAGGGCGCTTTCTGTAAGGACTGTCTGGCGGTAATGGAGCGCTACCCGATAAAATCCGGGACAAAGGTGATGATTCCAACGCCAAGGCCGGTCCGCCGCTCCAACCGTCCCCAGCGTAAGCAGCGCACCCCGGATGAGATTATCTCCGCCCAGCGGCGGCAGATTCGCCGCCTGGGGCGGATGGTTGCGGCACTGCTTTTGCTGCTGGCGGCATCCGTGGGCGTGATTTTCTGGCGGCTGTACTGGGAGCGGGATATGGCGCCCCTTGGCTCCAACTATTCCACTGCGGAGAGTACTGGGCCAACTGTCCAGACCGATGTTCCACGTGAAACAATGGGACAGCCCTGAGGTGCAATGTTCCACGTGAAACATTTTAGACTGTACTTAGAAACCGGGCCGGCATTGCGGCCCGGTGGGAAAGAGAGGTAGGCATGGGGAAGATTCTTGCCATCGTAAATCAGAAAGGCGGCGTCGGCAAGACCACCACGGCGGTGAACGTGACGGCGGCCCTCTACGACCTGGGCCTGCGCACACTGCTGTGCGACTTTGATCCCCAGGCAAACGCCACCTCCGGCTTGGGGGTGGAGAAAAAGAAGATTAAGAAATCGATCTATGATGTGGTGATTGGCCAGGCCTCCCCCCAGGAGGCGATTGTACATACGGCCTATGGAGATATTCTCCCTTCCTCGCCGGATTTGGCGGGAGCGGCGGTAGAGCTGATTGGCATGGACCATCGGGAGGCACTGCTGCAAAAGGCGCTGGAGCAGCTGCGGAGCGACTATGATGTGATGATGATTGACTGCCCGCCATCGTTGGAGTTGCTGACGCTGAACGGTCTGTGCGCCGCCGACGCGATTTTGGTCCCGGTACAGTGCGAATACTATGCCTTGGAGGGCCTGAGCGATTTGATGTCCACGCTGCGGATGGTAAAGCGGCGGCTGAATCCCCGGCTGGAGATCTTTGGCGTGGCGCTGACCATGTTTGATGGGCGTACCAATTTCTCCACCCAGGTGGCCCAGGAGGTCCGGCGGCACTTTCCGGGAAAGGTGTTTGCCACAGTAATTCCCCGAAATGTGCGTTTGGCGGAGGCGCCCAGCCATGGCGTACCCGTTATGGCCTATGACAAGAGCAGCCGGGGCGCCGCGGCCTATCGGGATCTGGCGGCGGAAATGAAGCAAAAATTGAAAGGATGATGGTTTTGGCCACACAAAGAGGATTGGGGCGGGGCCTGGGCGCGCTGCTGGAGGACTTTACGGAAGAACCGGCGGAAAATAGTCCCTATCAACTGCTTCCAATCTATAAAATCGAACCCAATCCCAACCAGCCCCGAAGATCGTTTGATCCCCAGGAGCTACAGGAATTGGCGGACTCCGTTGCGGCGCATGGCGTCATTCAACCCCTGACCGTTCGGCAACTGGACTCCGGCTATTATCAAATCATTGCCGGTGAGCGCCGCTGGCGGGCCGCTAGGCAGGCGGGCTTGTCGGAGATTCCCGCGGTGCTGGTGGAGGCCGATGATCAAAAGGCCATGGCCCTGGCGCTAATTGAGAATTTGCAGCGGCAGGATCTAAATCCGGTGGAAGAGGCCCAGGGCTACAATGCCTTGATTCAAGAATATGGGATGACCCAGGAGGAGACGGCCAGGCAGGTGGGCAAATCCCGACCGGCGGTGGCTAACGCTTTGCGGCTGCTGTCTTTGTGCCCGGAGGTGCTGGAGCTGGTGCGCTCTGGCCAGCTTTCTGCGGGCCATGCCAAAGCGATCCTATCCCTGAAGACGGACAAGCAGCAAATCGATGCTGCAAAGCGGGTCCTTGCGCTATCTTTGTCGGTCCGCCAGACGGAGACGCTGTGCAAAAACATGTTAAAGCCGCCCAAGAGCGCCCCTGCTGCCGCGCCTTTGTCGGTGGACTATGTGGCGGAGTGCGAAAAAAGCCTTTCCAAGCGGTTGGGCCGGGGTGTTCGGATTGTCAATGGCAAGCGAAAAGGCCGCTTTGAGCTGGAATTCTATGGCCAAGCGGATTTGCAGCGGCTTCTGGATGCGCTCATGGAGCTATCTCAGGAGGAGATATCGTGAAAAAGAGCAAGAAATTTCTAAAGGGGCTGGAAAAGCTGGTGGAGGAACAGCCAAATCCCAAAACAGAACAGCCCATACCGGACCAGCTGCCCCAGGAATCGGCCATCAGCGATCGGAGAAAGCGGGCATTGGTCAACTATTTGGCCGTGTTGTTCGGTGCGGCGTTTCTGGTGGTGGGGATCTCTTTGGTGGCCACCTGGCGCGATAGCCGGAATCAAATTCAAGAGCTGACCAGCAGCGCCACCTCGGCTATGTCCAAGGTGGAGGCCTTGCAGGAGGAAAACTACCAGATGTCCCGGGAAAATCAGAGTCTTGTGGCGCGCAATCAAGAGCTTCTACAGCAAATGGAGGAGCAGAATTACGATGTGCAGGAGTATATGGAGGCCAACGCCCAGGAATATCTGGAGGCCCAGGCCCAGCAGTATGCCCAACAAGAGAAAGAGCGGATGATTACCGTCTATTCGCTGTTGCTCCAGGCTCAGAAGGCAACGGAGCAGCGTGATGTCAAGGCGTTTGACCAGGCCATGTCCCAACTGGCGCCTTTGAAAGAGAATTTGGACCCTGTGGGTCTAGAGCGGTATGAACTGTTGGAGAATTTTGATTGGAACGCGTAAAATGGAACCAAAACAAAGGAGAGGATCGTTATGCTTGATATTCGCAAGATAAAAGAGGACCCCGACGGTGTAAAAGCCGCGCTTCGGGCGAAGGAAGTGGACTGCGACGCCACAGTGGACCGAATTTTAGAATTGGACGCCCAGCGGCGTGCGCTGATTGCCGATACGGAAACCAGAAAGGCCCAACAGAACAAAGTCAGCAAGGCCATTCCTGGCATGAAAAAGGCAGGGCAGGATGTGGCGCCCATTTTCAAGGAGATGGCAGAGCTAAAAGCTGCCATTGCCGCTGACGGGGAAAAGCTGGATGCGGTGGAGGCGGAGTATCGCACCTGTATGCTGGCTCTGCCCAATTTGCCGGACCCGGATTTGGCTCCCGGCGGCAAGGAGAACAACCAGCCGCTGCGCTACTATGGGGAGCCCCATCAATTTGACTTTCCCCCGAAGCATCATGTGGATCTGTGCCTGGGCTTGGGGCTTATCGACTACGACCGGGGGACCAAGCTGGCCGGCTCCGGCTTCTGGATGTACACCGGCATGGGCGCCCGGCTGGAGTGGGCGCTGCTGAACTACTTTATTGACACCCACATTGCCGACGGCTATTCGTTTATCCTGCCGCCGCACATGCTGGAGTACCAGTGCGGCGAGACCGCTGGGCAATTCCCGAAGTTTGCGGACGAGGTTTATAAAATTGCCAACCCCACCGACGACCGGATCCACTACATGCTGCCCACGGCGGAGGCGGCGCTGGCCAGTGTGTATCGGGGAGAAATTCTCAATGAGGCGGACCTGCCCAAGAAGTTCTTCTCCTACACCCCCTGCTTCCGCAGAGAGGCCGGCTCCCACAGGGCCGATGAACGGGGCATGGTACGCGGTCATCAATTTAATAAGGTGGAGATGTTCCAGTATACCCGGCCGGAGGATTCCGACGCCGCGTTTGACGAGCTGGTAGGCAAGGCGGAAAATCTGGTAAAGGGCTTGGGCTTCCACTTCCGCACCGTCAAGCTGGCGGCGGGAGACTGCTCTGCCTCCATGGCCCGGACCTATGACATTGAAATTCAGATCCCCTCCATGAATGGCTATAAGGAGGTTTCCTCCGTGTCCAACGCCAGGGATTATCAGGCTCGCCGGGGCAATATCCGGTTCCGCCGGGAAGATGGGGGAAAAATTGAATTTGTCCACACCCTGAATGGCTCCGGCCTGGCTACCTCCCGGATTTTCCCGGCCATGGTAGAGCAAAACCAGCGGGCCGACGGCTCCGTGGTGGTGCCGGAAGTGCTGCGCAAGTATCTTGGGGGCCTAGAGGTTTTGGAAATTCAAAAGTAAAAACGGAGAAAACCTGAGAGAAAGGAAACGTGTGTTATGGGAACAAAAATGAAAAAGCCGTCCTGGTGGGATGAGTTTAAAAGCTTTGCCATCAAAGGCAATGCCATGAACCTGGCGGTTGGCGTGATCATTGGCGCCGCCTTTCAATCCATCATCAAAAGCCTGACAGATGATGTAATTATGCCCATCGTATCCATTTTCCTGGGAGGTTTTGACTTTTCCCAGATGAAAATTGTGTTGCCCAATATCTGGGGGATGGAAAAGCTGGACGAGGCGGGCAATGTGATTCAGAACACGCTGAACTATGGCAATTTCATCAGTGCCGTGATCAATTTCTTTATTCTGGCTCTGGTGGTGTTCTGGCTGGTGCGTAGCCTAAACAAGTTGTCCGAGCTGGCTGTTAAGAAAGAGGCCGAGGCGCCCGCAGCCCCTGCGGAACCCTCCAAAGAAGAGGTGCTGCTGACAGAGATTCGGGACCTTTTGAAGAAGAAATAAGCGGTTTGACGGGCGGTGTTTTGCTTCTCCTCAATGGGGCAAAAACGAGAAATCTTGCTGGTTTTTTGACGATGGGTTGACAAACCGGCGGGCGTATACTAAAATAAATCAGATAGGCGCCGCCTGTCCTTATGTGTAGAAATCCGAAAAAAGGAAGGAATTAGGTTATGTATAAAATTGTTGGCAAGAGGGAGCTTAACGCTGCCGTGACCCAGTTGGAGATCGAGGCGCCTTTTGTGGCGAAGAAGGCGAAGGCTGGCCAGTTTATCATCTTCCGGATTGATGAGCAGGGTGAACGGGTGCCGCTAACCATTGCCGGGTATGACCGGGAGAAGGGTACTGTATCGATTATTTTCCAGAAGGTGGGCTTTTCCACCAATGCTCTGGGTAAATTAAACGTGGGCGATTATATTCAGGACTTTGTGGGTCCTCTGGGCCGTCCCACCGAAACAGAGGGTGTCAAGCGGGTCTGTGTGGTCGGCGGCGGCGTGGGCTGCGCCATTGCACTGCCCTCCGCCAGGGCTTTCCAAGAGGCCGGAGCAGAGGTGGATGTGATTGTGGGCTTCCGGAACAAGGATATTGTGATTTTGGAAGAGGAGTTCCGGCAGGCTTCCGACCATCTGTATTTGATGACCGACGACGGCTCCTATGGCGAGCATGGATTTGTCACAGTAAAGCTGCAGCAGCTTCTGGAGGCTGGAAACCAATATGACGAGGTGCTGGCCATTGGACCGGTTCCTATGATGAAGTTTGTCAGTAAGACCACAGAGCCCTTTGGCGTGAAGACCATGGTGTCTCTAAATCCCATTATGGTGGATGGAACCGGAATGTGCGGCGGCTGCCGGGTTACCGTTGGCGGCCAGACCAAGTTCGCCTGCGTAGACGGACCGGAGTTCGACGGCCATCAAGTGGATTATGCCGAGTTGATGAGCCGTAACGGTACATACCGGGAGCGGGAGGCAGAGGTTTCCGACACCCATACCTGCCGCATGGAAACCATGGGCAAGGCCCTGATTTGAGGAGGATACCCCGATGGCAAATATGACAATGACCAAAACCCCTATGCCCGAGCAGGAGCCTCAGGTTCGCGCCCGGAATTTTAAAGAAGTGGCGCTGGGCTACACCCCGGAGATGGCGGTGGAAGAGGCAAAGCGCTGCCTGAACTGCAAAAAGCCGCTGTGTGTGTCGGGCTGCCCCGTAAATGTCCGGATTCCGGAGTTTATCGCCAAGGTGGCGGAGGGCGATTTTCTGGCGGCCTATGAGATTGTGACCTCCACCAATGCCCTGCCCGCCCTGTCCGGCCGGGTCTGCCCCCAGGAGAGCCAGTGCGAGTGCAAGTGCGTCCGGGGCGTCAAAGGCGAACCGGTGGCAATTGGCCGGCTGGAGCGGTTTGTGGCCGACTGGTACCGGGAGCATGTGAACGCCATGCCGGAGAAAGTGGCTTCCAACGGCATTCAGGTGGCCGTGGTCGGCTCCGGCCCTGCGGGCCTGACCTGCGCCAGCGATCTGGCCAAGAAAGGCTATGCGGTGTCCATCTTTGAAGCGCTGCATACCGCCGGCGGCGTGCTGGTATATGGCATTCCCGAGTTCCGGCTGCCCAAGGCCATTGTGGCCAATGAGGTGGCGAAGCTGGAGGCCCAGGGCGTCAAGGTGATGACCAATATGGTCATTGGCCGGGTACTGTCCATCGACGAGCTGTTTGAAATGGGGTTCAAAGCGGTATTCGTTGGGTCCGGCGCGGGTCTGCCCATGTTTATGAATATTCCCGGAGAGTCCCTCAAGGGCGTATGCTCTGCCAATGAGTATCTGACCCGGACCAATCTGATGAAGGCCTACACCCAGGAGGCGGACACGCCCATTCTGACCTCCAAGGCTGTGGCTGTGGTTGGCGGCGGCAATGTGGCCATGGACGGCGCGCGTTGCGCTATGCGCCTGGGTGCGGAGCATGTGTACATCGTGTACCGCCGGGGCGAGGCGGAGATGCCCGCCCGGAAGGAAGAGCAGCACCATGCCAAGGAAGAGGGCATTGAGTTTAAGACTCTGTGCAATCCGGTGGAGATTCTGGGCGATGAAAACGGCCGGGTCTGCGGCATTAAGTGCATCCGTATGGAGCTGGGCGAGCCGGACGCCTCCGGCCGTCGCCGTCCTGTGGAGATTCCCGGCAGCGAGTTTGTCCTGGATGTGGACACGGTGATTATGGCACTGGGTACCAGCCCCAACCCCTTGATCCGCTCTACCACCCCCGGTTTGGAGACCAACCGGAAGGGCTGCCTGGTGGTCAATGAGAACGAAATGACCACCAGAGACGGCGTGTTTGCCGGCGGCGACGCGGTGACCGGTGCGGCTACGGTGATTTTGGCCATGGGTGCAGGCAAAAAGGGCGCCGATGCCATTGATGCTTATTTGAAGAACAAATAATTTTCGGAATTTTATGACAGCCCTCCGTTTTCTTAGAAAGCGGGGGGCTGTCTTTTACACCGGGACAAATTGCGACAAAACGAAAATTATCAGCCTTACTGTCTACGGGTGGTGAAGGAGATCGTATAGCTTTTTTAAATAGGAGAAGAGCTTTGTATTCCAGCATAAACAAAGGATGGCATATTAAAAAATGCACCGCTTACCACAAAGAATTGTGGTAAGCGGTGTGCTGTGTCAGGTATTAACCCACGGTTATAATATAGCCGTCTACATTGTTGCCAGAGATGCTGTAATTGTCCTGCTTGGGCAAGTAAACCGTGTCGCCGGCGCAATAATAGATTTCATAGGTCCGGTCCAGGCAAGTCACGTTCAGGTGGGGGCCATCAAATGGATAGTCCTTTAAATAGTCGATATATTCCTCCAGACACATATCATTTTGACGCATTTGGTAGGAATGGGGCAGACCAACATATCGGAAATGCCATGGCTCAAAGTCGATACCGGTGTATGCTACCTTGTTGTCAGGATACCGCTGGACAAAGCCATACGTCCAAGCGTTTTCTCCGATCCAACGATAGGTTCCGGACCCGTCAAAGTCGCCGCTGGCGCCGGAATCAGCATAATAGGTGTCGAAATCAATGGCCAGGCCGGTATGGTGTTCGCTGTAGCCTGGATGGGCAATGTAGCGCTCCGCGTGTTCCAGGCCCCGATTTGCCACGGCGTTATCGTATAAATCCTGTTGATACGCCTGGGTTCGATGCCCTGCCACCACATTCACATTGGTTACGCCGGTTTCCTGGACAAAATCATCCAACCAGCGGTTCAGATTGGATAGCACATAGGGCCGAACCGCCAAACTTGCGTCTCGAACATAATAACTATCTGTTTTGCCGCTATAAACGGTCTGTAAGTCGGTGACGCTCTCCGCATCAAAACCGTGGTCAATGTTGACCAGGACCAAATCACCCTGGGCCATAGCCTGTGGCTCCATTTTTTGTTCCTGGAATTTAGTCTGATCGTAGGTAAAAACCGGCTCTGTAGGTTCGGTAACCGGCTCCTCTGCCGGAGCCAACCGATCTGCACAGCTTCTAATCCCAAAGGCAGCGCCAATCATAAGAAGGGCAAACAGGACCAGATCCAGCCGAAAATCCTCAATCCAGGCTTTCCCGTGGCGCAGCCATCGCTTTTGCTTGTCGTCCATAGATATTCCTCTCCTATTACTGAGCGGATTCCGATGTTCCAGCCCACAGGCGGCGAGGATACAACCCCTGGCTGGTCATGGCACCGATGGCGGCAATCACCAGGGGTTTGTCCTGCTGGTAAGTCACGCCGTACCATTTATCGGCACTTTCTTTTACTGCAACCACCGCTTTTCCCTCCAATAGTAGCTGCTCCACGGCAAAGGGCAGATACCACTCCCCTTTTACGGGGTTTTCAGCCAGCGTTTTGTCTAAAAAGGCAGGAAAACGGTTTTCCAGCTCTGTCAAAAAACCGGGGGTAAATCCCCATAGGTTCATAGATACCAGCGTGTCTCCGGCGATGTGTTGCCAGGTTTTCCCCTCGTCCTCAGAGAACTGAATACCCTGGGGAAATAGCTGGATCCGGGTACGTTCCACGATGGTAGCAAGATTCCCGTCTGGATCGGTGGTACAGATCCCCCGGGAGACATAACCGTTTTCCGTCACGGTGTTGCACAGATGATAACCTACCATGGCATAACGGTAGCACTCGTCGTCTTGAAGCTGAGAGAGTGTATTGAAAATCGTTTGAAAACCGGACTTACCGTAATAGTCGTCCGCATTGATCACCGCAAAAGGCGCGCCGTCAATCTGCTCTTTTGCGCACAGCACCGCATGGGCGGTGCCCCAGGGCTTTGTCCGTCCCTCCGGCACCTGATATGGTGCGGGGAGAAAGTCCACTTCCTGATAGGCGTAGCGAATCTCAAGGGGCGAAGCGGCAAGTCTTGCACCGGCCGTATCCATAAAATCCTTTGCAATGGCCTTTTTAATTATAATCACAACGGTTTCAAAGCCCGCCTGATAAGCGTCGTACAGGGAATAGTCCAAAATTGATTCCCCATGGCTGCCCACGGGGTCGATTTGTTTTAGACCACCGTAGCGGCTGCCCATGCCGGCGGCCATGACCACCAGCACTGGTTTTTTCGCCATGATGTTGTCCTCCTTTCGTCTACAATGCTCCAATTATAGCGAATTCTAGCGAGAAATGCAAGTCCTTAGCCATAAATCACAACACCCGCAGAATGAATCCTTTCAGGTACCAGCTGGTTTCACTGCTCAAAGCGGCAGGATGATCCCGACTTTGCATCAAGCTCTCTAACAACTGCACCTGCCGCCCCACATCAGCGGCGGCCTCCCGCAGCATTTGCAGGAACAGTGGTGCGGTCATATATTGACTGCAAGAAAAGCTGGCCAGTACGCCGCCTGGCTCTGCCATGCGCATACACCGCAGATTCAGCTCCTTATACCCCCGATAGGCGGCGTCCAGGGCCTTCCGGCTTTTGGCAAAGGCGGGCGGATCGCAGATCAGCAGACCATAGCGTTTCCCGGCCGCATCCTCCGATTTTAACAGGTCAAACACATTGGCCTGTACCGTGGCAATTTTATGGTCAACCCCATTGTTGACGGCGTTCTCCCGCAAAAGGGCCAGAGCTTCGCCACTGGTGTCCACGGCTTCCACATGGGCAGCGCCGTACAGAGCTGCATGAATGGAAAAACCGCCTGTATGACAGCAAAGATCCAGCACCTTTTTTCCAGGGCAATAGGGGGCAATCCGGCCCCGGTTCTCCTGCTGATCCAAAAAATGACCGGTTTTTTGCCCATGGCCCAAATCAGCCAGCATTTTTGCCTCATGTTCCAAAAAGGGTACCCGGTTGGGCAGTTGGCCATAGACGCAGCCGCTGCGTAGAGGCAGCCCCTCCTTTTCCCGGATGGCCACGTCGTTGCGCTCGCAGATGCCGGCAGGATGAAACAGCTTTATCAGAGTTTCCAAAACCACCTGCGTCCACTGCTCCATGCCAAGGGAGACGATCTGAAAGCAGAGGTAGTCCCCAAATTTATCCACAGTCAGACCGGGTAGCCCATCCGCATCTCCAAACACCACCCGGCAGGCATTGGAAAAGCCCAGACTTTTCCGCCGCTCCCAGGCGGCGATCAACCGGTGGGAAAAAAATGCAGCGTCAATAGGATTTGGCTGCCGGGTTAGAAGCCGTACCAGAATTTTGGAGCGACTGTTGAAAAATCCACGGCCCAAGAATTTACCGTCATGGGCCGTCACATCTACAATACCACCGTCGACACAGTCCTCGTCCACCCAGAGGGCCTGATTGTTGTAGACCCAGCAACCCCCTGCCCGGATGCCCTGATCGCCATCCCGGCGCAGGCGCACCTGTCCATACTCCATGGGTTTGTCCTCCTTGGGATATTTTATATATTTTACCACAGGGACGGGAAAAAATCAATTCCACAAATCGTAAACCAATTTCTAAAAAATGGTTGACAATTTGCGGGAACTGTGGTACCCTCATCTCATAGAAAAGGAGGTCGTTTTATGACAACTACAAAAAAGAAGCCCTGGCTTTCCGTCCGGGATCTGGCGCTGTGCGCCCTGTTTGCAGCGCTGCTGGCAGTTTGTGCCTGGATGTCTCTGCGTGTAATGGAGATTTCCTTTACCATGCAGACCTTTGCCCTGTTTCTAGCCTGTGGGCTATTGGGGGGGAAACGGGCGACAGTGGCCTGTCTGGTGTATCTGCTGCTAGGCGTTGTGGGGCTGCCGGTATTTTCCGGGTTTCAAAGCGGCGCCGGCGTGCTGCTCGGGGTCACTGGTGGCTACTTACTGGGCTTTATAGCGTCGTGCCTATTGTACTGGCTGCTCACCGGACTGTTGGGGCAAAAGCCCTGGGTGCAGTTGCTGGCCATGCTGCTGGGGTTGCTGGCCTGCTATGCCCTGGGGACGGTCTGGTTTTTGGTGGTGTATACCAAAAATTCCGGGGCCATTAGCCTTTTGATGGTGCTGAGTAAATGCGTCTTCCCTTTTATTCTGCCGGATCTGTGTAAAATCGCCATGGCTTTTCTGCTGACCCGCCGCTTGCGTCGGTTTATCCCCAATGGAATCGCTTGATCGATTTGGTAAACCCTGGACGCTATGGAAACAGGCCGCTTTGCGTTTATGCAAAGCGGCCTGTTAGACTGTCGAAAAACCCCTTTGGGGTTTTCCGACAAAAGAGTCGCAGTCTGCGCCGCGCACTCGTTGTGCGCTGTAAGCGCACAACTCGCACACTTGCAGCCTGAGAAGTATTTTCTGCCACGCACATGTCGCGGCAGAAAATGATTTGGCCTTCTTCGCCGCCCGCAGGCGGCGAACTCTGCGAGGCTTTTTTGACAAGCGGCCTGTTGATAAAAAACCATCTTTAATGATTTCACATTCTTTACCGTCTGGGGGCGGCAAAACGTTTTTGGCACGCCGGCTTATGCCAGGACCAGTTCCGCAATCTGAACGGCATTGGTAGCCGCGCCTTTGCGCACCTGATCGCCGCAGCACCACAGCGCCAAGCCGTTGGGATCGGTCAGATCCGGCCGAATCCGGCCCACAAACACCAAATCCTGATCGCTGGTGTCCAGGGGCATGGGATAGCGTTTGTTGGCCAAATCATCTACTAGCCGGCAGCCAGGCGCGGCAGCAATAGCGCTTCTGGCCTGCTCCACTGACACCGGCACATCAAAATGACAGGACACGCTGATAGAATGACTGCGCACCACCGGTACCCGAACACAGGTACAGGTGACCTTTAGCTCCGGCAGGTGCATAATCTTCCGGCCCTCGTTTTGCATCTTCATCTCTTCGCTGGTATAGCCGTCAGCTTGCTCGCTGCCAATTTGGGGAATCAGGTTGAATGCGATCTGATAGGGAAACACCTGGGCGGCGGCGGGCTGTCCTGCGCGCAGGTCCTCTACCTGCTGCATCAGCTCAATGGGGCCACCGGCACCCGCGCCGGAAACCGCCTGGTATGTGCTGGCGGTCATGGTGCGAATGGGGGCAATTCCGTTTAAGGCGTTCACCGCTGTCACCGTGATGATGGTGGAGCAGTTGGGGTTGGAAATAATCCCGTTGTGGCCCTGAACATCCTGGGGATTCACCTCCGGTACCACCAGAGGTACTTTGGGATCCATCCGGAAAGCAGAGGAATTGTCCACAAATACCGCGCCGCTTTTTACAATGGCCGGGGCAAATCGCTGTGCAATGGGATTTTCTGCCGCACCAAGCACCAGATCCACCCCCTGGAAGGCCTGATCGGTAGCTTCCAGAACGGTGACCGGCTGACCTTGGAAGAGCACTGTCTTTCCTGCGCTGCGAGCGCTGGCCAGGGGAACCAGCTTTCCCACCGGGAAATTCCGCTCCTGTAACACCTTGATCATTTCCTGCCCCACCGCGCCGGTGGCGCCAAGGACAGCAATCGTATAGTTTTTCATACAAATACCTCCAAGCATGAGGCTGTGAAAAAGCCCCGGAGTTTTAAACGCAAACGCCTACTTGGCGAAGCTTTCGTACAAGACCCGAATGGCGGCGGCAAAATCCCGGTTGTCAACGCCAAAAATAATATTCAGCTCGTCAGGGCCTTGGTTGATCAGACGGATGTTGATACCGGCTTCCCCCAGGGCGGCGAATACCTTACCGGAGATTCCGGGACGGCAGGCCATCCGGCGGCCCACAGCGGCGACAATGGCCACCTGATCGTAAACCTCCAGGGAATCTGGCTGCACTTCCTGCTGAATCTCCCCCAAAATTGTGTACAAGCTTTTGGCCACGGACTCGGTGGATACCACAATGGAAACATTGTCGATGCCGTTGGGGGAGTGATCCACAGAAATATTGTGCCGTTCAAACACGGTCAGCACCTTCCGCAGCACGCCAACCTCGTTTCCCATGCCCCGCTTGGACAAGGACACAATGGAAAAGTCCTTCTTTCCCGTAATGCCGGTAATAAATCGATGGGGATCGGAATCTGTGTCAAACCGCTCCTGAATCATAGTGCCGGGATCCTCAGGGGCGTTGGTATTGCGGATATTTAAGGGGATATTCTTCTCCCGAACCGGGAAAATCGTCCCTTCATGGAGCACCTGAGCGCCGGCGTAGCTGAGTTCCCGCAGCTCGTCATAGGTGACCTCGGGGATTGGCTCCGGATTGTCTACGATCCGGGGATCCGCCATGAGAATGCCGGACACGTCGGTCCAGTTTTCATACAGATCGGCTTCTAAGGCGGCGGCGGCCAACGCGCCGGTGATGTCGCTGCCACCCCGGGAAAAGGTACGGATATGTCCATCTGGTAAAAGTCCGTAAAAGCCAGGGGTTACAATTCCAGAGCCACGGACCTGCTGGCGCAGGGCTTCATAGGAGGCCGGCTGATCCACGGTACCGTCAAACTGGAATTTTACCCAATCTACCGCGTCCACAAATTCAAAGCCCAGATAGGCCGCCATCAGCTTGGCGGAAAAATACTCTCCTCGGCTTACCAGTTCATCCTGGGTTACCGCTCTGTCGTCCAGACGCCGCTTCAGCTCGGCAAAATCCCGTTCCAATGGCAGGGATAACCCCAGCTGATCCCGGATTTCCAGGTACCGAGAGGAGATCTGCGTAAAAACCCCGGAACAGTCCACCCCATATTGCTGGTGGGCATAGCAAAGATACAGCAGATCGGTAATTTTATTGTCCTTTTTATTTCGCTTTCCTGCGGCGGAGACAACCACCACCCGGCGGGCAGGGTCGGCCAGAATAATATCCCGAACCTTCCGATACTGGCCGGCGTCCGCCATGGAGGAGCCGCCAAACTTTGTCACTTTCAGCAATTTTCTTCATCCCTTTTCTGCCTGTAAAAACAAATCCTTCCAAGTCCTCCGCCAGAGGGACCGTAGTCTACGCCACCCACATTGCGGCCTGAAAAGTATTATCCGCCACGGGCAAGTCGTGGCAAAGAGTCATTTGAATTTCTTCGCCGCCTACAGGCGGCCTTTTGATATGCGACCCGCCGCTGCGGTAGGGGTATTTCTCCACTTACCGCTTTTCCGGCAGAGCTGCTAGGAATACGCTGGGGTGTTCTCTCAGCCATTGGTGCATCTGCTCAACGGCTACAGGCCGGGTAATCACAGCGCTGCCCCAGTGCTGGGCCACATTATCCTCTAGCCAGGCGTCACTACCACCCCGGACATAGTACATCAGCTTTTCCTGATTGGAAACCGAGACTTTCGGCCCATAGACTCCGTAGAAGCCCTGCCCTCGCAGGAAATCCACACAGTCTTGCACCACATTATATGCGGTAGGATAGCGTCCTGCGCCCTGGCCAAGGAAACTCTGCCGGCCAGAGGTATTACCCACCAGTGTGATCAGATTATAATTGGTTGGAACAATTGCCTCTGGTTCACAGGCGGGGAACAAAGTGGGTTGTACATATGCGGAGAAGACGCCGCCCACATCCCGGGCGGTGGAAACCAGCTTACAGGTCAGGCCCCGCTCCCGGAACGCCTGCACATCGCAGGCCTGAATACGCCGGATTCCCGATACGGGGATTTGGGAAGTTTCCAGGCTGACCCCAAAGGCAATGTTGGCGGAGACAATCAGCTTGTGCCAGGTGTCAAAGCCGTCCACATCGGTGGTGGGATCCGCTTCCGCATAGCCCAGGGTCTGGGCCTGGGCCAAAGCATCGTCATAGGTCAGACCACGGGTGGTCATGGCGTCGAGAATATAGTTGCATGTGCCGTTCATAATACCGCCCACCTGCCGGACGGTTTCGCACCGGCGAACCCGTTCCAGCTCTGATAGCCAGCCAATTCCACCGCCCACCGAAGCGGTGCAGCGGAAGAAAACGCCCTTTTCCTGGGTCATGGGCAACAACTGGTCGTAATAGGTGGCTACCAGCGCCTTGTTGGCAGTGACCACATGTTTGCCCGCTTGAATGGCGGCACTGACATACTCCCATGCGGGATGGAGGCCGCCAATGGCCTCTACAACGGTATCAATGGTGGGATCCTGAAGAATGTCCTGAAAATCGTGCGTAACCAGGACATCCGGAAGGGTCAGGTCCCGGCGGCACAAAATCCGGACAACCTGCATATCTTGCCGGGACGAGGTTAATTCATAAACGCCCCGCCCCACGGTGCCAAAGCCAAGCAAGCCGATTTTCATAATACGTCCTCCTAAATCCAATGATTGTTTCATAGGCACAGATGTCTGCGATGTAAAAACATGTGTCCTTTTGCAGGGACAGTATACCATATACCCCCATAAAATGCAAGCAATCCCATTAAATTCTCCAAACCGGGCTGAAATCTTCCCTGCTTCTTCCATTTTTTGGCGATTTCGCTGTTACAAGAGGGGAGATTCTACCGTGGGGGCTGAATATAAATCTCATGGGCCACCGAGGTAGGTCGGGCATAGGCTCCGGAAACCAGCCCCAACATGGCAAATAGCGACACCAGGGAACTGCCGCCATAGCTGATAAACGGCAGCGTCAGGCCAATGACCGGCGTTACGCCAACGCACATGCCCACATTGCTGCACACCTGGAAAATCAGTGCCGCCGCTGCGCCAAAGCACACCAGCCGCCGCATATAGTCCGGCGTTCGGACGCCCACATAGATGCACCGGCCAATGATGGCCAGCAGCAGTACCAGTACTGCCAGGCAGCCCACAAAGCCCAATTCCTCCCCGATGGAGGAGAAAATATAGTCCGTATGCTTGGCAAACAAGGCGTCAGTCTGGGTTCTGCGGCCGTGGAACAGGCCCTGTCCTGTCAGCCCGCCGCCGGTGAGGGATTGCAGGCTCTGCCGGGTGTGATAGCGTTCGTTAATCCCCTGTGGGTCGATGGAAGGATCGATCAAAACCAAAATTCGATTTCTCTGGTATGGATCCATGAACTTGGTCCATACCACCGGCGCGGCGGCGGCAATCAGCCCCGCGCCCAGACCAAACCATCCCAGGCCCACACCCCCGGCAAAGGCCATGCCGATAAAGATAAACACAAAAATCAGAGATACGCCGGCGTCCCGGGACAGCACCATATTCAGTCCCACCAGCAGCCCCAGATGCGCCACCATATGCAATACGGAGGGAATGCTGGAAATTCGGTTCTGGTGGGAGGCCATCACCGAGGCCATAATCAAAATAAAGGTGATTTTACAGATTTCCGCAGGCTGAATGTCAATGGGCATCAGCGGGAAACGCAGCCAGCTTCGATTGCCAGTGCCGTTGTCCGTACCAAAGGGGATCAGCATCAGAAGCAGCATGATGTTGAACGCCACCAAGGCCCGGCGGTGCTCTGAAAAAGTGTCCAGGTCGATGGAGGAGAACATGGCATACAACGCCACCCCCAACAGGGCGGCGGCCAGTTGAATCACCACATACCGGGTGGAACCATAGGAATTGGTGGTACTGGCCACGATGACCACCCCAAAGCCGGTGGTAGCCAGGCACAGAAGCAGCAATACCATATCACCTTTTCGAAAAAAGTCCAGAACTCTAAACAGTAGTTTTCGCATGGAGTTCCCTCCTTGGGGAAAAATAGATGCGCAAGCGGTAAAATGCTTCTATGCGCTTCGTGTTACGCTGGGACAGTATGTGAGCCAAAAAACAGCGCCTAGGTACAAAATCACCCGCCCCCCTGGGAGGCGGGCTGGTTTTGGTTTAAAAGCGGTATCCACCCTCCAGCAGCCGGGACAGGGCGGTATTCACCTGGGAGTCGGTAAAAAGCGCCCCAAAATCCGGACGCAACACCAGCGCCTCCAGGGAAAGGTCCAGCCGGTCCAGCGCTGCCAGGCCATCAAACCCATCGCTTGCCCGGTGCCCAGACAGGCAGCGGCAGGCAATTTGTAATGCATCCGCCTGGACCATGGGCCGCAGCCGAACCCCAAGCTTTGCGGCGGACTCCCGCGCTGCCAACCAGGCAGCAATAAACTTCTGTTCCATAGGGCGTTTATGACTCCAAAATGACCGGTCCGCTGCGAAGAGCCAACCCGGCGCGGATTTGCGCCGCTGCCTCCTGGGGCGTTACGCTGACCTGCTGGCCAGAGGCCATGTCCTTCAGGGAACACACCCCGGCATTTAGCTCGTCCTCCCCTAGCAGAACCACATAGGGAACGCCCAGCTTGTCCGCATAGCTCAGCTTTTGCTTGAACTTCTTCTGCTCGCCGTACAGCTGCACCCGCAGCCCGGCGCTACGAAGCTGGTGGGCTAGGGCGATGGCGGGACCGGGCGACTGGGTCATGGGCAGCACCAGTACGTCGGCAGGCGCGGTGGGCAGTGCCGGATTCAGCAGGCCCTGCTCGTCCAGCACGTAAAACAGCCGGGTCAGACCGATGGAGATGCCCACTCCAGGCAGGGGCTTGTCGATATAATAGCCGGCCAGATTGTCGTACCGGCCGCCGGAGCAGACCGAGCCGATCTGGGGATGATCCAGCAGCGTGGTCTCATAGACGGTGCCGGTATAGTAGTCCAGCCCCCTGGCAATGGTCAAATCCACGGCGAAATTCTTCTCCGGCACCCCAAAGGCAGCCAAATTCTCCGTCACGGCGATCAGCTCAGACAGGCCCTGGTCAAAGCCGGCATCCTGCCCACGATAGCCCTCCAGTGCCGCCAGCACCTGTTCGTTTGTGCCGGAAATGGCGATAAAGCGGAGAATCTGCTCCGCCTGCTGTTGGGTGAGACCGCAGTCCTCCTGTAAAATCAGCCCCACCTTCTCCGGGCCAATTTTATCCAACTTGTCCACGGTGCGCATGATCTCGCCGCTGCGCTCTGTCAGGCCCAGCATGGCGTAAAAGCCGTTGAGAAGCTTCCGGTTGTTTACCCGGATCTGGAAGCGCTCCAGCCCAAAGGAGCGGAACAGCTGATAGATGATGGCGGGAATTTCCGCCTCATTGAGAATATCCAGCTTTCCATCGCCAATGATGTCGATATCCGCCTGGTAAAATTCCCGGAACCGGCCCCGCTGGGCCCGCTCCCCCCGGTATACCTTGCCGATCTGAAACCGGCGGAAGGGAAAGCTCAGATCGTTGTAGTGCAGGGCCACATATTTGGCCAGCGGCACCGTCAGATCAAACCGCAGCGCCAGGTCGTTGTCCCCTTTGGTAAACCGGTAGATCTGTTTTTCTGTTTCTCCGCCGCCCTTGGCCAGTAAGATCTGGGCGTCCTCAATCAGAGGCGTGTCCAGGGGACAAAAGCCGTAAGCGGCATAGGTCTGCCGGAGGATGTCCATCATCCGTTCCATCTGGGCCTGCTTTTGAGGCAGCAGCTCCAAAAAGCCGGACAACGTCCGGGGCTTAATACGTTCCATAGGATCGATTCCTTTCTAAAAGCAGGGATATTATCAATATTTGGATTTGGTATGCAGCATTTCCCGCCAATCCAAATCGCCCCGCTGAAGGCCCATAATGGACATCTCCGCGCTGGCCAGATTGGTTGCCACAGGGACATTGTGCCGGTCGCAGTGGCGAATGGTTTCCACCAACTGGGCGTCGTCCCAGGGGTCTGCGGAGTTTGGATCTGTGAACAGCAAAATTAAATCAATTTCATTGTAGGCAATGCGCGCGTTGATCTGCTGATGACCACCCTGCTTATGGGATAGCAACAAGGTGACGGGCAGACCGGTATTGTCCGCGATCAGCCGCCCGGTGGTAGCGGTGGCGTATAGACTATGCTTAGACAGAATGCTCTTGTAAGCGGTGCAGAACTGTACCATCAGTTCTTTCTTCTTGTCGTGGGCCAAGAACGCAATATTCACATCATTTCACTCCTTTTCAGTGCTGATTACCGCATGGAAAGGGGCACGATCCGCCCCTGGATTCGTTTTGCAATGTTGCGGAAAGCTTTGGCGGCGCCCCGGCGGTGGGACAGCAGCAAGGGCCGGTCCCGGGCGGCACAGATGGGAACGCGGGGATCCTCCGGTACCACGCCGATCAGAGGTAGGCCGGATTGATCCATCACATCGTCCAGATTCAGAGCCACGGCGCGAACCAGCCGGCGGCTCACCCGGTTGATCACCAGCCGCACCCGGGCTTTCCCCATCTGCTCCAGCAGTTCACCGGCGCGCCCGGCGTCCCGAACGGCGGCGGGGTTGGCCTCAGTGACCAGCAAAATCCGGCTGGCAAACTGGGCGGCAAGCTGAACCCCGGCGCCAATACCGGCGGGGGCGTCCAGCAGCACATAGTCGTAGGTTCGTCCGGCCTCTTCCAATAGGGATCCGAAGGACGCCTCGTCCACCGGCCCAGCATACGAAGACACCGGCGCGGTGAGAAAGGCCAGGGAGGGATAGTCGGGATGGGGAAAGGCCTGGCGCAGAGAATAGCTTCCTTCACAGACCTCCGCAAAAGACAGCGCGCCGCTTTGGGACAGGCCCAGGGAGATATCCAGGTTTCGAAGACCCACGTCGCAGTCGATGCACAGCACCGAGCAGCCGTCCTCCGCCAAAGCGGTGGCAACCCCAGCGCATACCGAGGTCTTGCCGGTGCCGCCCTTGCCGGACAGCACTGCAATCAGTTCCCCCACGTCTGCCGCCTCCTAGCCCCATAATATCATAACCTCATTATAATGGAAGCCTTTCTAAATTGCAAGATAAATTATTGATTTGTTCCAATTGTTTCCCTTTTCGGTTCCGGGGGAGATACGACAAAAAGCCGCAATTGGAAATTGTTCAAAATTTATTTATAATCGTGCCCCTTGACAATCTGGCTCCGGGGGAGTATAGTATGTTTAGCACTCAGGAGAATTGAGTGCTAAGAAACGGAGGAAGTCATGGAACTGACGGATCGAAAGAAAAGAGTTCTGCGCAGCATTGTGGATCTGTATATCCGCACTGCCGAACCGGTGGGCTCCAAGGCCGTGGCCGGGCTGCCGGATATTCAATACTCCTCCGCCACCATTCGCAATGAAATGGCGGATTTAACTGCCATGGGATATTTGGAGCAGCCCCACACCTCCGCCGGGCGGATTCCCTCCCCGGCGGGCTACCGGCTGTATGTGGATGAGCTGATGCAGGGCTATCGACTGAGCCTGGATGAGACGAAGTCCATCAATTCCGCCATCGAGCAGCGGATGCAGCAGCTGGATAAGGCCATGGAGAAAATCGCCAATCTGGTGAGCCAGGCCACCGATCTTCCGGCCATCTCCGTCACCTCCCGGCAGGGAGGGTGTACGGTACGGCATTATGATCTGTTGCTGGTGTCCGGCGGTGTGATTCTAGTGGCGCTGCTGTCCACCGACGAGGTGGTGAATAAGTTTATCAAGCTGCCGTTGGAGGTATCGGAGCAGGAGCTAAAGCTGTTGGCCGCCCTGTTGAACACCGCCATGACCGATTTGGACGTGGAGGGCTTTACCAGCGGCCTGCTGGAGCGGGTGATGCGCTCCGCCGGGACCGCCTCCATGCTGGTGCCGGTGGTTGTGGAGTTCATCACCTCCACATTGCGGCAAAAACAAGGCGCTGCCCTGTCCGTGGCTGGGCAGATGCGGCTGCTGGAGCAGCCGGAGTACCAAGATGTGGGCAAGGCCCAGCGGCTACTTTCCTCTTTGGATGAGCAGACGTTGGCAGCCCTTCCGGCGGTGCTGCAAAACGACAATGGAACCAAAGTGCTGGTTGGTCCGGAGAATGTGGCCGAAGAGCTGAAGGACACCAGCGTGGTGGTGACAAAGTTTGATATTGGAGAAGGAATGCAGGGCATGATCGGCGTGGTCGGCCCCACGCGCATGGATTACGCAAAGGTTACGGCCCGGCTGAGCTACTTTGCCGAGAGCCTGTCCAAGCTATTTTCCAAACCGGAGCAACCAAAGCTCCCCATGGGGGATAGCGAGACAAAAGGATAAACGGAGGTATCATCGTGGCAAAAAAGGATAAAGATAAGACCCCGGAGCAGAAGACCCAGCCCACACCGGAAGAGGTGGTCCAGGAGCAGGAGCAGCCGGTGGAGGCGGCGCCTGCCGAGGCTGTAGAGGAACCGTCCCAGTATGAAAAAGAGCACGAGGCCTTCCTGCGGCTGGCGGCGGAGTACGACAATTTCCGCAAACGCAGCCTCAAAGAGAAGGAGCAGAGCTATCGCAACGGAAAGGCCGACGCGGTGGCAAAGCTGCTACCGGTGTATGACAATTTAGAGCGGGCCTTGCAGCAACCCACCCAGGACGAGGCCTATAAAAAAGGCGTGGAAATGACGATGAACGAGCTGGTGAAGATTTTCACCGGGCTTGGGGTGGAGATTTTTGGCGCGGTGGGAGAACCCTTTGATCCCCAGCTGCACAACGCCATCTTGCACACCGAGGACGAGAATCTGGGGGAAAATGTGATTGCCCAGGTGCTTCAGAAGGGCTTTAAGCTGGGCGAGAGAATTGTCCGGTTCGCCATGGTCCAGGTGGCAAATTAAGTTTGTAAAATAAGATTGTTGATAGAATTAGGAGGAAGTATGTTATGAGTAAGATTATTGGTATTGATTTGGGTACGACCAATTCCTGTGTGGCGGTGCTGGAGGGCGGCGAGCCTGTGGTCATCGCCAACGCCGAGGGCAACCGCACCACCCCTTCCGTGGTGGCATTTTCCAAGACCGGCGAGCGTATGGTGGGTCAGGTGGCAAAGCGCCAGGCTGTGACCAACGCCGACCGTACCGTCGCTTCCATCAAGCGCCATATGGGCGAGAATTATCATTTTTCCGTGGACGGCAAGGGCTATACCCCCCAGGAGATCAGCGCCATGATCCTGCAAAAGCTAAAGGCCGACGCGGAGAGCTATCTGGGTGCCACAGTCAGCGAAGCGGTGATTACCGTGCCTGCCTACTTCTCCGACGCCCAGCGGCAGGCCACCAAGGATGCCGGTAAGATCGCCGGTCTGGAGGTCAAGCGGATTATCAACGAGCCCACGGCGGCCGCGCTGGCCTATGGGCTGGATAAGGAAAAAGAGCAGAAGATCATGGTCTATGACCTGGGCGGCGGCACCTTCGACGTGTCCATTCTGG
>CAOJND010000004.1 GCA_948439445.1 uncultured Eubacteriales bacterium
CAGGCTTTGTGGATGCGGACCAGGACGGCATCTGCGACAACAGCGAAAACTGCCCGGCTCACGGGGCGGGCTATCACAACAGCGGCTGCCAAAACGGCGCAGGCTTTGTGGATGCGGACCAGGACGGCATCTGCGACAACAGCGAAAACTGCCCACTACACGGGGCGGGTTACCACAGTAGCGGCTGCCAGGGCGGCGGAGAAGGCCGGTCCCACCACGGTGGCGGAAAACATGGACATCATGGGGGCAGACATTAAACTTACACTGGGAGACAGATATGCGCAGCGAGCAGGAGGTCGAGGCAGCAATCCGCCGGTATGCGGATATGGTCCGGCGGATTTGCATGTTACATCTGAAAAACACTTCCGACACAGAGGACATATTTCAGGAGGTATTCCTGAAATATGCCCTCCATTGCCCTGCGTTTCAAACCAAAGAACACGAAAAAGCCTGGCTGATCCGGGTGACCATAAACCAGTGTAAGGACCTGCTGAAAAGCATGTACCGAAGCCGGACGGTTTCCATGGAAGAGCTGGGCTGTCTACCTGACCGGCAGTCAGACGATGCCCGGGAGGTTCTGGAGGCGCTGCTGTCCCTGCCGCCCAAATACAAAGACGCGGTATATCTACACTACTACGAAGGGTATTCCGCCGTGGAAGTTGGCCGCATGCTTCATAAAAATACGAACACGGTCTATACCCTGCTGGCCAGGGCGAAAAAGCGGCTGCAAGCGCAGTTGGGAGGCGATGCAGATGTATGAAAAGATAAAGTCCGCCCTTGACCAGATTCACGCCGAGGATACGCTGCAGGAAAATACCCTGCGCTATGTGTTCGAAAAAACCAATGGCTACCGCCGCGGTAAGTCCCGCTTTTATCGATCTCTGGCGCCAATCGCCGCCTGTCTGCTGGCTGCCGCATTTGGCGTTGGGGGGTATCTGTCCTATGTGACGCCGGTGGCTGCCATCAGTCTGGATATCAATCCATCGATTGAGCTGGAGATGAATATCTATGACCGGGTGATCTCCAGCAAGGGGTATAATGACCAAGGGGTGGCTTTGGCGGAGGAGTTGAACGTGCGGCATATGAACTATTCCGACGCGGTACAGGCGCTGTTGGAAAGCGACGCCATTTCCGATTGCCTGAAAACCGGGGAGCCTTTGGAGGTGACGGTTACCAGCGATTCCGAGCAGAAAAGCCAGGCCATGCAGGACCGGATCTCGGATCAGACCGAAATCCCTCTGGAGCAGTTCCACTGTTCCGGCCACCATGAGCAGATCGACCAAGCCCATGCCGCAGGGCTATCCACCGGGCGGTATCGGGCGCTTTTAGAGCTTCAGGCGGTGGACCCGGAGATAACCGCCCAGGATGTGCAGGGGCTTACCATGGCGCAGATCCGGGCGCTGCTGGAGAACGCCAGCCAGGAGGATTTGCAGCATCACGACGCACCGGCGGGCGATGTTGGGGACCAGCAGGACGAAACAGACCCCAAGGCGGAGCCAACCTGCGCGGTTGGGCGCGGCCATGGCGGTAGCGCCGGAGAAGGCGCGGGTCATCATGGCGACGGTTCCAGTCAAACGAGCAATCATGATGGCGGCGGTCAAACAGACGACAACCGCAGTGGTTCCGGCCAAACAGGTCATCATGGCCAAGGCCAAGCAGGCCACAATGACGGTGGATCCGGCAATCCCGGGCATAAAGGCGGCGGTTCCGGCCATGGACACGGTTGACGGTCCGGTTTAAGCGGCCCGGCAGATGAAAAAGAGCGGGAAATCATTCTGTGATTTCCCGCTCTTTTTCATGGAACCCCTGTCTGCCGAACTGTCTTCGATTGCACACCGCTATGCGTCGTTGGCGCTGCGGTATTGCCTGGGGGTGCAGCGATAAAAGCGTTTGAACGTCTGAGAGAAGTGGCTGGGGCTGTCGAAGCCGCAGGCTGCGCCCACCTGGGCCACGGTCTTTTCTGGGCATTGGGTAAGCAACTGCGCGCCCTGCATCATCCGATACTTTAAAAGGTATTGCATGGGAGAAAGCTGTATGGTTCTCTGAAAACAGCGCAGGCACTCCCGCTCTCCAATGTCCGCCGCCTTTGCAAGTTGGGACAGGGTGAGCGCCTGGGAAAAGTTAGCGTGGATGTAGTCCAGGACTTTCCGGACCCGAAGTTGGTCCTGGTTCTCGCCTCCCTGCGCTTCTGGAATCTCATGGGCAAACTGGACGTACAGGAACCAGCACAGCTTGGACAGATTTTCCCGGACTGTAAATTCAAATCCCGGTGCTTCGTGTGCTATGGCATCAAAGGCGGCTTTAAAACATGCGATTTCCGCTTGACGCTTCCCGCCCCGAAACAGATAGGCTTGAAAGGAGGTCTGGGTGATTAGCGGTTGTAGGTATTGGGTGGAAAAAACGCTCTCACTGTCTCCCGCAACCAGCCGGATGTGGAAAACGATAGAATGGAGCAGGCATTGGGGAGCGGCGGTGGCGGCGTGGAGGGTGTTGGCGTTGATCACGGCGCAGTCGCCCTGCTCCAACAGATAGGTCTTTCCAGGGAGTTGCAAACACATCCGGCCCTCTTTTAGATAGGCAATCTCCAGTTCCTCATGATCGTGCCATGGGATGGCCTGATCCGGCCGGTCGGCGCAGCGTGTGGCGTACGCCGCGCAGGGAAAGGGAACGCTGCCGTGGGGCTGTAATTCCCTGCGCGCTTTATTTAAATTCAGTCCACAGGATTGAATGGCCATGTCGGTTCCTCCATTGGTCGTTTTTATGATAGTATACGTCCAAAAATCAATTGATTCAAGCCCCAATTGGCGGTATTCTTATGACACAAGGTTTCCATGAGAGGCCGTTGAGAAAGGAAGGATTTTAGATGAAACAAAATGCGCTTTCCCTGCAGAGCTCTGTGGTGGGCAGGGCGAATCTACAGACCTACATTCAGGCGGCAAAGGTGGCTGGCTTTGACTGCATTGAACCGACAAAGCAGCAGTTGAATTTCTTTTTCCAGGGCGGCTATCACCCCCAGGATGTAAAGGCGCTGCTGGGAGATTTGGAAGTCTCCTCTGTGGGCTGGCTTTCCAACATGGAACGGCAGGGATATGAGTTTGTCGCCATGCTGCGGGAGGCGGAGGCGCTTTTTGCCACTGCCGCTTCGGTGGGCAGTCATGCGGTGGAGCTAATCAACGGGCCAGTGGATTGGCGGGCGGTGGACAGCTACCGGCATGGAGTCCCCTACCAGGGATACATGGGCCTGCAAGGTCTTGCTCCGGCAGAGCAGCGGCGTTTGATGGTAAAAAATTTGCAGGCGTTGGCGGATCTGGCTGGACAGTTTGGCCTTACCGTATTTTTTGAGCCGCTCTGCTGGACGCCGGTTCCCTCGCTAAAAGAGGGGATTCCCCTTGTGGAGGAAGCAGGCCGGGATAATCTAAAAATTGTGGTGGACTTCTATCACAACTATATCGCCGGGGTGGACGCCCAATTTCTCCGCCAAATTCCCAGGGAGCTGATTCTGGGGGTACATGTCTGCGACTCCCGGGAGCCGGACGGACGGGTGCCCTGTGAGGAAATCTTCCGGGATGTGGCCCTGTATGAGGGAGCCGTTCCCATCCGGGAATGGGTCCAGGCGGTCAAGGAAACCGGCTTTGACGGCTGGTGGGCCTATGAAACCTTCTCCAAGCGGGAGGCGGAGCAGGAGGTTTACAGCTTTACCCAGTACATCCACGGGGAATTGAAAAAGCTGATTTTCACCTAACTGTAGACTGTCGAAAAACCCCTTTGGGGTTTTCCGCCAAAAGAGTCGCAGTCTGCGCCGCGCACTCGTTGTGCGCTTACAGCGCGCAACTCGCACACTTGCAGCCTGAGAAGTATTTTCTGCCACGCACATGTCGCGGCAGAAAATGATTTGACTTTCTTCGCCGCCCGCAGGCGGCGAACTCTGCGAGGCTTTTTTGACAAGCTGACCTAACTGATATAAGTCGGCCCGGGGCGCGGATTTTTTCGGAAAAATCTGCGCCCCGGGCAAATATTTTCCGGAAATGGCGGAGGCGGTATTTTGATTGACTTCCCGGACAGGCCATGGTAGAATAATCGACAGAAAATATGGAAGATGGGAGGTGTTTGATTTGCAGACAATGGGTCAAACGGTCTCAACGCGCAACGCCTCGTTGGACGGCCTGCGCACCCTGGCAATCACCTTGATTGTGGCCAGCCACTGCGACTTTCTCAATCAGGGCGGGCTTGGCAACGCGATTTTCTTCTGCCTCAGCGGCTTTTTGGCAGCCTTTCCTTTTTCTCAGGACGCGGAGGAGCGGTTTTCCTCCATTCCCAAGATCGGCCAATATTATTGGAACCGGATCATGCGGATTATCCCCACCTTTTGGGCGGTGCTGTTTTTCCTCCGGGTTACCTGCGGGCTGCAATTTTTTAACACCAATTCGGCCTTTGTAAAGAATCTGTTTTTTATCGAAAGCTTCGGGCACCTCTGGTTTTTGCAGCAGGAGATGGTGATGTATCTGGTGCTGCCCGCGCTGATGCTGCTGCTTTTGGGGCTGAAGCGGGTGGCGAAGAGGCTGTCAGTCCCAGCAGGGGCGTTCGATCTGATCTGCGCTCTGGTTTTGGCGGTCCTCGCCTATTTGAGCCGGAAGTATCTGACCGCCGGTGTCTTTTCCCTCAACGGCAATGGTTCGGCCCAGGTATTTCGCATTTGGCAGTTTTTAATCGGCATGGTCACCGCATATCTATATAAGGCGTACCGCGCCTGGGGGCTGGATCTATCGAAATACCGCCTGTTTCGCTTTTGCGCCGATGGGATTGTACTGGTCTTGCTGTTGGGATGCGTCTTTAGCTCCACCTCATTTTTAAGCCGCATAGATCCGTCGCTGAGTAAGTACTATGTCGGCTGGTATCTGCCGGTGCTGTGCTCCAGCCTGACCGGTGTAGCAATTGTGCTTTTGCTCAGCAATCCCAAGGGGATTTTGACCCGGTTTTTGGGGTGCCGCCTGTTCTCCGAATTGGGAAAAATCAGCTTTGGCATCTATTTGATCCACTTTTTCCTGATTCCCATTTCCGGGATCCGCGAGACGACCCATTTCCGAAAATTTTTGTTTATCTACCTCATGAGCATTGGCTTTGCCCTGCTGCTACATAAATTTGTGGAAGCGCCGTCCGGGATTTTCGCGAAAACCAAACGGCTAAAAGACGTATTGGCCTATTACCGCTCCCTTTGATGGGGTAGGCCGGAAATGGCCAACAGAGTAAACAGTTGAAGGAGGATAGTATGATGGGTTTTTTCTGGAACGGTGGGTTTGTGATCCTATTTCTTCTGATGTGCGGCTTGTTTTTGGTGGTGTTTTTGGTCGCGCTGTTTCAGGGCCTTCGCAGCTGGAACCGGAACAACCATGCGCCCAGGCTCACCGTGGATGCATCGGTGGTCACCAAGCGGACCCAGGTTTCCTCTCATCGCCACCATAGGGATACGGGCATGGATTATGTTTCCCACAGCTCTTATTATTTTGTCACCTTTCAGGTGGAGAGCGGCGACCGGATGGAGCTTGCTGTGCAGAGCACCGACTATGGAATGCTGGTGGAGGGCGACCGGGGTAAACTGTCCTTCCAGGGCACCCGGTTTTTAGGCTTCCAGCGGAATGGGGACCAGTAAAAAGCAGAGCGTAAAGCGCCAGTTGAAAGACCCTAAGCGGGTCCAACTGGCGCGTTTTTAATCCGCCACAACCTCCACCGTCTCCACCTGGTAGTGCCGGAACAGTTCCAGGGCCTGCCGGTCGATCCGCTGACCGCAGACCACAATGGGAATGGCTGGAGGACAGCTCACGGTAGGCGCGGCGCAAATCCGGCCCAGGCTCTGCTCTGGAGAAACCCGGCGGTGGGGTGAAAGTAGTGCCTGACGGATGGTCATTTCCTGCTGGCCGGCAGGGACCGGCGACGGAAGCCTACGAGTGCCGTCCCCTTGCCCAAGGGCCGGTAAAATCCGGGCCAATTCCGCCGGGCTGTTTTCCGGCGTCGCCATCAGCACCAGAAATTCCGGGTCGGCATATTCGCACTCCACCCCGTTCCGGCGAAGCCGGTCTGCCAACGCCAGGCCGGAGCTTCCCGCCGGGGCGCAGACGGTCAGCCGCAGCGGATCCGATTCTAGCACCTGGTAGCCCTGCCGCCGAAGCTCCTGGCGCAAATGCTCCATGTACGGAATGAAGCGGCAAAGTTTATCCGGTAGCGTCTCCAGGTAGCGATTGCACAGATCCAAAGACGCCAGGGTTAAATAGGAGGGGCTGGTGGAGCCGAACATGGCCATGGCGTTTTTCATCTCCTGGGCCAAACTCTGCCGCGCCTTGGCGCAGTGCAGATATGCCCCGCCGGTAAGGGCCGGGAGGGTCTTATGGGCGGAATCGCAGCACAGATCCGCCCCCAGATCCATGGGATGGCATGGCTTTTCCAGAAAGTGCAGATATGCCCCATGGGCGTTATCCACCAGCAAAAGCGTTTCATGCCGGTGGCAGATCCGCCCCAGCGCGTTCAAATCTGACATGCCCCCCAGATAGTCGGGGCTGGTCAAATAGACCGCCATTGGCGGCTCTTTCATCCCCGCCAGGGCCGCTTCCAGGGCCTGCGGGCTTACCGGGCTGCTGCACAGAGAGCCGCCGGGCAGCCATTGCACCTGCAAATCCAGCGCCGCCGCGCCATAGAGAAAGGCTTTGTGTACGTTCCGCGCGGCAAGCACTGTGGGCTGCGCCTCCTGCCGCCGGTGGAGCAGGGTCAGATAGAGCATGGCCTTGATGCACTGGGTAGAACCCTCTGTGCCAAATACGGTCCTGCCGCTGCCAAACAGAGCGGCAGCGTTCTTTTCGCTTTGATCGATGATCCCCTGGGCTTCATACAAACTGTCCGCACCATGCACCTCGGTGATATCCAGCCCCTCGCAGCCTAGAAAGGGCCGCCCCTTGTGCCCCGGCATGTGGAGCCGGGCTGTGCCGGCGGCCTGGTAGGCCCGCACAAAATCGGCAATGGGGGTATTCACGAATGGGCCTCCGGGTCCATCCGCTGGGCCACCTGAAGGGCAATGGCGCATTCGATGCGCTTACGGAACAGCTCGCAGCCCGCCGCGTAGACGCCCTGGATGGAACCGGTGGCGTGATAGGCGTTGGCAGCGCAGCCGCCAGAACAGTAGAATTTGGCCCAGCAATCGGCGCATTCCCGCCGGGCGTAGGCGTTGCAGCTGCGAAATTGCTCCCGCAGGGCCGGATTGGTCACACCGTCCCAGATATTGCCCAGCTTCCAGGCCTCCTCTCCCACAAACTGGTGGCAGGGGTACAGATCTCCCCAGGGGGTCACGGCCATATATTCGGTGCCGGAGCCGCAGCCGGAAATCCGCTTGTAGATGCAGGGGCCGTCGGTCAGATCCAGCATGTAGTGATAGAAGGTGATCGGATGCCCTTCCTTTTGGCGGCGCAGCATGTCCTGGGCCAGCAGCTCATATTGCTGCTTTACCACTTCCAAGTCCTCCGTTGTCAGCGCCGCGGGATCGTCGGGAGCGCAGACCACCGGCTCCATGCTCAGTTCCGTAAAGCCCAGATCCGCCATGTGGAATACATCCTTGGTAAAATCCGGATTGGCGTGGGTAAAGGTGCCCCGCATGTAGTAATTTTTGCCGCCCCGGGCAGCCACCAGCTTCTGGAATTTGGGAACAATTCGGTCATAGCTGCCCTTACCGGCGTAATCCACCCGCAACCGGTCGTGGATTTCCCTCCGGCCGTCCAGGCTCAACACTACGTTGCTCATCTCCCGGTTGGCAAAATCGATCACGTCATCGTCAATGCACATCCCATTGGTGGTCAGGGTGAAGCGGAATTTTTTGTGGTTCGCCGCCTCCTGGGTTCTGGCATAGGCCACCAGATCCTTCACCACCTGCCAGTTCATCAATGGTTCGCCGCCGAAGAAATCCACCTCCAGGTTGGTTCGGTGGCCGGAGTGTTCGATCAAAAAGTCCAAAGCCCGCTTTCCCACCTCAAAGGACATCAGCGCCCGGTCGCCATGGTATTTTCCCTGGCTGGCGAAGCAGTAGGCGCAGTTTAGATTGCAGGTATGGGCCACATGCAGGCACAGCGCCTTGACCACGTCGCCGGAGCGGGCCTTGAACGTACCAGCCATATCCGCGAAGGTATCCGCCGAAAACAGCTTTCCCTCCGCTTTCAGCCGGGCCACATCCTCCAGGCATTGCAGCAGCTCCTGCCGGGTCACATCGGGCCGGTCCTTATATTTTTCCAGCATGGCGGCGATAATTTGCTCCGGCGTGTGGTTTTCATACATGGCGATCACGTCGTAGGCCACCGGATCCACCACATGGATGGACCCAGAGCAGGCGTCCAATACAATGGAGTAGCCAAGTAGTTGATATTGATGTACCAATCGGTTCCTTCTCCCTTCTAAGTAACGCAAAATCCGTCTGATTCCGGATTGATCTATGGACAAAAGGCTGACAGAAAGAATTCGTGCATATCGGCCGTCGGTCGATATGCACGAATGAAGCGGCGGCACTTATTTTTCTGTGTTCTCACACTTCTGATTTGCCACGCCACAGCTGGTCTTGCAAGCGGACTGGCAGGAGGTCTGGCACTCGCCGCAACCACCGCTTTTTGCACTCTGGCACAGGTTCCGGGTCTCCAGGGTGGTAATTCTCTCCATGGTGATGCTCTCCAATCTGTCATAAAATGGTCCCCAAACGGAAACATGTACAATGTAGCACAGTTTTTCTCCACTGTCAAGGTCTTCCCATTTCACCTGGGAAAAACAAGTTGCTTTTTCTTTCAAATGGGGTTACAATAATAAAAATTATTCTCTGCGTTTTTAAGAAGGAGGTCTTTTCATGCGCATTCTGGTCACTGGCGGCGCGGGCTATATTGGCTCTCACACCTGCTTGGAGCTGCTCCATGGGGGCTATGACGTGGTGGTAGTGGATAACCTTTGCAACAGCAATCCCGTCGCGCTGGAGCGGGTGCAGGCCCTGGCGGGCAAAAGCCTGACCTTTTACCAGGGCGACGTCCGGGATCTGGCGCTGCTGCGCCGGATTTTTCAGGAACAGGAAATTGATTGCGTCATTCACTTCGCGGGGCTGAAGGCTGTGGGAGAGAGCGTTTCCCAGCCCTGGCGGTATTATGACAACAACTTGAATACCACCCTGGCCCTGACCAAGGTAATGGAGGAGGCAGGACGGAAGAATCTGATTTTCTCCTCCTCCGCCACGGTCTACACCGCGAGCAATACCATGCCGCTACAGGAGACCTCACAGACCGGCGGCTGCACCAACCCCTATGGCTGGACAAAATTTATGACGGAGCAGATTCTGTCCGGCATTTCCCACGCCGATCCGGCGTGGAGCGTGTGCCTGCTGCGGTATTTTAATCCCATTGGCGCCCATGAAAGCGGGCAAATCGGGGAGGATCCCCGGGGAATTCCCAACAATCTCATGCCCTATATTACCCAGACGGCCATCGGCCGCCGGGAGCGGCTTTCCATCTTTGGCGACGACTACGACACGCCGGACGGTACCGGCGTCCGGGACTATATCCATGTGGTGGATCTGGCCAAGGGCCATGTGGCGGCGGTAAACTATACGGTGGCGCACCAGGGCGTGGAGGTATTCAACCTGGGCACCGGCAAGGGCTACAGCGTGCTGGACATGGTAAATACCTTCCAGCAGGTCAATCAGGTCTCGGTGCCCTATCAGATTGTGGCGCGCCGTCCCGGTGATATCGCCACCTGCTATGCGGACCCGGAAAAAAGCGAGCGGATGCTGGGCTGGAAGGCAGAGAAGGACCTGGCGGATATGTGCCGGGACGCCTGGAATTGGCAGTGCAAAAATCCGCAGGGCTACCAGGCGTAGCATCCGGCGTCTTCCCGCTGGCAAGCCGTTGGCCTAAACGGCGCCACAGATTGTTGGGCCTGGGACACTGCAACAATCAAAAATAATTCTAATGTGCAAAGCGGTACGCCATCATGGCGTACCGCTTTTCTTTTTTAATATTTTCTCAACTGTTGGGATGGAAATTTTTCGTAGAAAATTGACAAATAGCCGAGCTTTTGATAGAATAAAAATGGTTCCTTCGGGAACCGGGCGCTGCCATATAATGCGGTAGGCGGTTGGCCCCCTTTACAGGGGGTGACGCTTCTTGCCCCCTGTCCTCTTGGAAGGGGGTGGTAAATGTGAATACTGTTACATACGATGAGCTTTTTCAGCTTATTCTTGTGTTCATTTCCTTTGCCAGTCTGATTTATCAGATCGTAAAAAAGAAGTAACCGCCGGAACCCTGAGAAGTACGGCGATTACTTCGTCAAACACTTAGGGGGCTAAACCGTCTATCGGCAGCGCCCTTTTCTATGCTTATTATAGCACAAGACTTAGAAATGGTCAAGAGGGGAGTTTTGTTTTTATTTTTTTCTGCACATTGGGAAGACCTCGCTCCGGCCCAATGCAAAACACATACCAGTATAAGGTAAGCTCTATAACATACGACCACAAGGTGAAATGCCGCTTTTTTAGTGAACGGGAAACCCAAACCGAATCAACTAGGAAAGCGGCATTTCTTTTTGCAAAAAATCTACGCTAGGATAATTTCCGTAAATGTAAAGAAGAGAAAAAGGTACAGTATTGCTGCCAGAAATTATAATAGCAACGCGGGGTTCCTGTCAATCATATTATCACATAAAATAATAGCAAAAACAGGACATCGGAGTGCTTTGCTATGCGGGAGAAAAAAGAAATTAACATCCAAATTGGAAATAAAATTAGAATCGCCAGAGAGCAGGCGGGGTTAACGCAAGAGCAGTTTGGCGCAATTGTTTCTCTGGGGACCAAAAATGTCTCGGATATCGAGCGCGGTGTGGCGGGAATCACGGTGTCCACTTTAAAACGGATTTGTGAAAAGCTCTCTATTTCAAGTGATCGGATTCTTTTTGGCGATCAGAGTAAAAATGACGTCGAATACTTGGCGGACCGGTTGGAAAGATTGCCGGCAGAACAGTTTGCGGCGGTGGAGAGGCTTTTAAATCAAATCTTCGCGCTATTTTCTCAGCTAAATAATAGTACGGACATAAATGATGTGGGCGTCCAAGTGCCACAGCCTGTGGATTTTGATTGTCAATTTCTCAAAAACCTATAAATCAGATCCGTAGCGGCCTTTTTCCCGGCCACTACGGAAACCACCCCCTTCGAAAACATAAGAATAGACCAAGTGGGCACGATTTTTCAATAAACCGTGCCTCATCTCCGGTAAAGCTCCTCGTCATTGACCGGTATTTCGCCATACACCGCCTCAAATTCCCTGACACACTTCTGTGCCAGATACTCCAATTGCGCGTTTAAAGACCGTCTGTTGTCCTTGGCTACATAGGCAATTTTGCAGAGAAGCTCTGGTTCAAAACGAATGCCTGTCTGTATTTTATTCGTCGCCATGATAACACCCCGTTATAATAATGTTAACAGTATAACAACGGACACCTTGAATATATACAAACAAAGTGTTATCATGATGCTACGTGTTGTTGTGGCGCAAAGGGGGCGTGGCAAATGGATCTGTAATGTAACTACATAAAATAAGCCTATAGAAATGATCCATGAAGGCTTCTTCCCCCAGCCGCTGAAAAAACGCTCCGCTGCTGCGCGGCATACACGTTATCTCCGATAAAGCGTCTCTTCATCTACAGGGATGCTGCCATTGACAGATTCATATTCCCTAACGCAAACTTGCGCAAGATATTCCAGTTGTGCGTTCAAAGACCGCCTGTTGTCTTTGGCAATATGGGTGATTTTGTAAAGAAGCTCTGGTTCAAAGCGGATACCTGTCTGTATTTTGTTCGTCGCCATGATAACACCTCGTTATAATAATGTTAACAGTATAACAACGGACACCTTGAATATATACAAACAAAGTGTTATCACAGTGCCATGTGATTTTGATGACGCCAGGGAGGTGACAAATTCATGTGTAATTTAGCCACATGTATTTTAAATGCAAATCAAGATGAAATTCAAATCATCTTAGACGCGGTACTACTGCGCTACGACATCCTGTTTCCAGATTGGGAGATCAATACCATTTCTTTGAAAAAGAACCAGGACCGAAACGCGCAAATTGACGAGGTAATCCAACTGCTACAAAAGATGAAAACCGTCCCCTAACCCAGTAGGAGACGGCATAGTAAGAGGAACTTGGCGGGGCAGGTTTTCGCAGAAGTAAAGGCTTTATCAAACAAGCTGGGCCAGCCATATCAGGCTGGCCCAGTACGTTCTGTTGAAATTAGCCGTTTTCGCGCATCTTTGCAAAGCACTCGCTGCAATACACAGGACGGTCGGACTTGGGTTCAAAGGGAACTCTCGCCTCGTTGCCACAGCTGGCACAAACAGCGGTAAAGAACTCACGGGGACCGCGGACACCGTTCTTACGGGCGTCACGGCATGCCTTGCAGCGCTGGGGCTCATTCTGGAAGCCGCGCTCCGCATAGAAAGCCTGCTCTCCGGCGGTGAATACGAACTCGTTGCCGCATTCCTTGCACACTAAAGTCTTGTCTTCGTACATTGAATACTACCTCTCTTCGGTTTGTTGTTGCCCCGTGAACGCACACCATGCTGACTTGCCGGAAACGCAGGGACGTATAATATTGTGGAGTTTCTACTGCCACAAACCGTATTATACACACAAGATCGGATTTTGTCAATACCGAATAAAATTTTTTCTGTCAGGTTTTTGAATTTATGCAAGTTGCTACCTCCCCTTTTTTCAATTGCAAGGGGATAAACGGCATTACAAATTCGATGGAAAGGTCCTTGTTATTTTTCTGTCCAGTGGTATAATGTATCATAGTCATATCCCTGTAGGACGCGTTGCCTGCCAGGGTATTCGAATGCTTTATGGAGGATACGTATGAAGCGAGCTCTGCTTGTCATGAATCCCCACGCAGGACAGCGTCGGGCCAATCGGTTTTTACCGGAGATTATTGGAATTTTTAACGCCGCAGGCTACGAAGTAACCGCCTATATGACAGCTTGTCAGGGCGACGCCTCCCGAATCGTCAGAGAACGGGGAGAATTTGCGGATCAAATCGTTTGTATCGGCGGAGACGGCACGTTAAATGAATGCGTTTCCGGAATTTTGCAAGCGGGCCTACGCTGCCCGATTGGCTATATTCCGGCGGGTACCACCAACGATTTTGCCGCCAGTCTAAAGCTTCCAACCGGTATTGTGCAGGCCGCCCAGGTCGCCGCCAATGGCGAACCGGTTCCCTGTGATGCCGGACGTTTTGCCAACCGCTTTTTTTCCTATGTGGCCTCCTTTGGGGCCTTTAGCCGCACTTCCTACACCACCTCTCAAAACGTGAAAAACGTCCTGGGCCATGTGGCCTATGTGCTGGAGGGTATTCAAGAGTTGTCCCAGATCCGCAAAATTCATCTGCGTTTTGAATTGGACGACGGCGTGGTGGAGGATGATTTTATTTTTGGCGCCATCTGCAACTCTACCAGCGTCGGGGGCATCCTAACCCTGGATCCCAAGCAGGTGGATATGGGAGACGGCCTGTTTGAGCTGCTGTTGGTCCGCTCTCCCAGAGATCTGGCAGAACTGGCTGAGGGAATTCGCGCCTTGAAAACCCAGAGCTACAACTGCGCTATGCTCACCTTCCGCCCAACGTCTAGACTTCAGATCTACGCCGATCCAGATATGCCATGGACCTTGGATGGGGAGCGGGAACAGGGCCATGCTGCAATTGCTGTAGAGAATTTACACCACGCCATCCGGATTATCCGGGGAAAGGACGCGCTATGAGAAATACGACCCTGTGCTATATCACCCAAGGCGACCAGGTTTTGATGCTCCACCGGGTGAAAAAACAGCATGATGTGAACCACGATAAGTGGATTGGCATCGGCGGCGGCTTTGAAGGGGAGGAGACGCCGGACGAATGCCTGCTCCGGGAGGCCAAGGAGGAGACCGGCCTTACCCTGACTAGCTGGCAATGCCGGGGCGTTGTGACGTTTTTGACCAACGAACCCTATGAGGGGGAGTATATGTATCTATTCACCGCTGACGGTTTCACGGGAGATTTAGTTGTATGCGACGAGGGAAATCTGGAATGGGTCAGCCGCGAGGCGCTACAGCAGCTACCCAAGTGGCAGGGCGACGACATTTTTCTAGATTTGCTGTGGCAAGACGCACCTTTTTTTCTGCTCAAGCTGCGCTATGAGGGAGATCAACTGGTGGAGGCGGTGCTAAACGGCAAGCCGCTGCAAATCTGAGCGTTTCTCTTGGCTTTTCAACACAAAATCCCCCTGGGGCCACTTTGCACAGCCTTTCGCCGCTGCAATGCTTTCCCAAGGGGATTTTTTATGCTTTAATTTTAATCCGTGTAGATAAAGTCCTGTAGATACGACTGGCACTTAGGCAGGTCAGGCACCAGAACCATCATCCCGCGAATTGTTGCGTCGTAATACGCATCGTCTGCCGGAACCCGGCCGGTGGCAATTTCCGAACCCTTTGCCACAATCTTGGCACATCTGGACGCGATGTCCAGCAGCTTGGCGTTGGACAAATCCGTGGTCACATAGGGCAGCACATCGTCAATCAGACGCTTAATCTCATTGAAGCCGGCGGACTTTAAAGACCCCGCAATGGCACTGAGCAGGCGGCGCTGCCGCTCTGTACGCCCAAAGTCGCTGCCGGTGACGCGGCGCATCCGGGCAAAGTGCAGGGCCTGCTCGCCGTTCAGATGGTTCATACCCTCAGAGGTGACGCCCAGCTTGGAGAAATACCGGTTCATATAGCCGGACTCCTCGCCGTTCATCTCCACGTCCACGCCGCCTAGGATGTCCACAATGGTCTCAAACTGCTGAAAGTCCACTTCAATGTTTCCGTCCACCTGAATGCCGAAGTTTTTCTCCAGCGTAGCGTCCAGCAGCTCCGCGCCGCCCATGCTGTAGGCCGCGTTGATCCGGTTGTCCGCGTAGCCGCCGGGAATCTGCACATACAGATCCCGCATAAACGAGGTCATCTGAATGGTGTTTTTCACTGTATTAACGCTGACCAGAATCATGGAATCCGAACGGGCGCGAACCTCTCCCTCCCGGCGGTCCTGTCCAATCAGCAGCACGTTGATAATGTCCTGGTTGTAAAGCTTCTCCACCTCATCCCAGTTCACATCCTCCGCCGAAACGTGGGGCGCGGTGGATTCTCCCTCTATGGTGGGATCGGTTTCAAACTGCTGCTGCTCCGGCGGAATGGTTTCCACCGGCTTGATTTCCCCGACCTGACCCAGCACATAGGACAGTCCCACCGCCAGAATCAAAATGAACAGCAAAATCAAGCTCAGCAATACAATCAAAACTTTCAGCCCAGTTCTCGTTTTTCCGCCGGGGTTTCGTTGTTTCGAAAATTTTCCGCGCTCACGTCCCATAAGGTACGCCTCCTAATTTCTGCAAAAATGCGTAAGACCTATTATAGCAACATTTCTTCTAAAATGCAAGGAATTCCAACATTTAACCCACACAATTTTCAAAAACATCCACGCTGCCAGGGGCATCCTCTGCAAAATAGACATCCATCATCGCTCGGGCAATCTTGCCCAGGTTGCCGCCCTGGCCGGCCTTCTCCACATAGATGGCGATGGCAATCTGGGGATCATTCATGGGCGCAAAACACACAAACGAGCCGTTGTCAGAACCACCGGAGCCATGGGAAGCCGTACCGGTCTTGGCACAGACCTCGATGTCATAATCCCCGAAGGCCGTGTAAGCGGTACCGCCGGTGACCGCCGCACGCATACCGTCTACATAGGCGGCGTGGGCTTCGTTGGAAATTTGCATCTGGCTAAGCACCGTAGGCGTATTCTCAAATACTAGATTCCGGTAATTGGAAGATACCACCCGATTTAGGAAAGTCGCCTTGTACCGGGTGCCCTGGTTTGCCAAGGCGGCGGTATAGGTGCACAACTGCATAGGTGTAAACCGGTTTTCCGACTGGCCAATCGCCGCCGTAATCTGATCCGCCTTATACCAGTCTCCCTCTGAGCCGCTGTAAAGCTCCCGTTTGGTCTGTTCGTTGGCCCGGCGGCCAATCTCCTCCGGCAGTTCCTGGCCGGTTGGCTCTCCCAAGCCCAGGCCCGCCGCAGTGGAGTCTATCGCGTCCAGACTGACCGTGTCGCCCAGCACATAGAAAAAGTAGTTACAGGAGTATTTCAGCGCCTCCGAGGCCGTAACGAAACCGTGGGTGGTACGCCGTTGGGTCCAGGCCAGACAGGCCAAGGCAGTCCCCCGATATTTGGTGAACAAACCCTTGTCCTCAATCTGGGTGTTGCTGGTAATCACGCCGGAGTCAATGCCCGCGATGGTCATGGACATTTTGTACACAGAGCCAGGCGCATAGGTGGCCAGCAGCGCCCGGTTAAACATGGGCTCATTGTCCTGCTTTTCCAGCTTAGTATAGTTTTCAAAGAAATCGTTGAGATCATACGTAGGATAACTGGCGCAGGCCAAAATTTTTCCGGTTTTCACATCAATTGCCGCCACTGCGCCTGCCTGAGCGTCCTTGCCGTCCTTGCTGTTTGGATTGACGCCGTTCTCCTGGAGGTCCCGGATCACCCGGTCCATCTCCTCTTCCGCCGCCTGCTGGATGTTCAGATCGATGGACAGCTCCACATTATTTCCCGCCTGGGGCGTGACGGTGTAGTGCTCTGCCACCACGTTTCCGTCGGTGTCGATGGTCTGCACCAGCCAGCCGTCAGTACCGTGCAGATATTCCTCAAAGGCCTTCTCCAATCCGGCCTTGCCCACATATGCGTCCATGGAATAGTCCTGGTCCTTGTAAACCTTCCACTCCTCATCGGACATGGGACCCACATAGCCCAGAATATGGGCGGCATATTCGGTGGTATATTCCCGCACGGTGGAAGTCTCCACAGACAGTCCTGGAATATTTAGCTCCAAAATCGCGGCCAATTCTTCCTCGGATGCATCCTCCGTCAGGGTGTAGCTGGGCAAATTGGTCAGACCGCTGCGCAGGGCCAGCTCGAACCGCAGTCCAATCACCCGGCGCGCGGTGGCGTCGTCCCACTGCTCCGGAATTTTATAGGAGCGGCGCAGCTCCTGCATCAGAAGTCTGGCGGAGATATCCGAGTCCAGGGACCGGTTGGCAAGGTAAATCTTAAAATAATCCTTCCACACGGCGTTCAGGTCCTCAAATTCATAGGTAAACGGCCCCTGAGCAGATACCGGGAAGTGGTCGTCATACACAACCCCAATCTCATCACAGGTCTGAATTAGCCGAAGCAGGGATTCATTTTTATCCGCGCTGTTGTCAAACACATAGTTGTTAAACACCAGATTATAGCAAGCCCGATTGGTTACCAGGACATTGCCGTTCCGGTCTAGAATCTCCCCCCGAGCGGCTCTGACACGGGTCATCACCGTATAGGTGTCGGCGCTGGCCGCCGCCGGGTTTGCCGCCAAAACCTGCATATCAAACATTTTCCATCCATAAAAGCACAAAACGCCAAAAAACAAAAACAGCAGAATTCCGGCCCGCACACGGCTTATTCTTTCCATGACTCCCCTCCAATTGTTCCAATGGCCCGTAACACCGGATACAGAATGGGAACTGTTCCCGCCGACCACAGTCCGGTGAACACAAAAACCATCGCTCTTCCAGGATTGGTCCTGCCCAACAGCAATCCGGCGCCAAACAGCACCATCTCATATAGCATAATTCCCAGCGCGGTACACAGCCACACAGCGCTAAAGGTCTTGCGAAGGTACCCCCAGCGCAACGCCGCCGCAACCATCCCCACCGCGGTCAAAAAGGCGATCACGTACGAGCCGGGGGCCGAACCGGAAAACAGATACACCAATGTGCACAGCAGTACAAACGTGCCACCGCTTTGCGTGCCTTCCAATACACACACCAACACCAACGCCACAGGAACCAGATCCAGCTTGCCCCCTGGCAACAGAAACCGGCTAAAGATCACATCCTGTACCACCAGCACCGCCAAGAAGGTCAGGGTATACAGACTCCATTTCAGAAATCTCTTACGCTGGGTTGGAGTTACATAAAGCTTGCCAAGCAGGTCTATCCTTTGCGAATCCGGCCGGAAATCCACTTTTTTCCTTGCCATAATCCATCACCCATTGCTATAGTCCGTCAATACGAATACCTGCTCCAAGGCCCGAAAATCCGCCGCCGGTTCCAAAATGGCAAATTTGGCCACGCCGGTGTCGTCAAAACCCGCGTCCACCACATAGCCCAGAATCAAATCCCGGGGATACACCGTGGAACCGGCGGTGACCACTTGATCGTGGTTGCGAATTACCGCGTCCGAGGGTAGATAGTCCATGTGGAGCATTCCCTCCTCACCGGCGGCATAGCCGCCCTTTACCATACCGCTATAGCCAGAGGAGGCTATGGTGGCGCTGACCTCCAAGGAGGAATCCAGTACCGATTTGATCACCGCGTAATTGCCGCCCACCTGGCTCACCAGGCCCACCACCTCGCCATTGGCGGTGATGGCGCACATGCCCTCCGCGATGCCCGCATTGCTGCCCTTGTCGATGGTCAGGTTGCTGGTCCAATCGTTGGAGCTCCAGGTGATGATATGGCTATCCACCAGCTTAAAATCCTCGCGGGCTTCCACCAGATCCAATGCGGCACGAAGTACGTCGTTTTCCCGGGAGAGCGCGTCCGCCGTCCTGGCATCCTCCTCCAGCTCTGTGATGCGCTTGCGCAGAGCCTGATTCTCTGCCGCCAGTGCCTCGTATTGGAACATGTAGTTGTAAATTTGCTGTGCCTGATTGGTCAGGGCATGTACCCCCGCCCGAATCGGAGTCAGCACACTCTGTACCACCAGGTTGGGAACACTCAAACCGGTCACCCGGCTGGCCACAGCCAACACGCCTGTCAGCAGCACCGCAAGCAGAAGCACCACTCTCGCTTTGGTGGGAAACAATCGCTTCATGGGTTACCTCCTGGAATTTTCAGGCCAAACTCCCGCAAAATGCCGCCCAAGCGGCACACCGGCAGGCCCATTACATTATAATAGTCCCCTTCTATGCCCTGGACAAATAGCGCCGCGCCGCCCTGGATGCCATAGGCGCCCGCCTTGTCCATAGGCTCTCCCGTGGCCACATATGCCAGGATCTCCTCCTGGGTAAGGGTGCGAAAATGAATCGCGGTCACCTCGGTGCAGCTAACGCGCCGGTCGCCCTGCAACACGGTCAACCCCGTCATCACCTGATGATCCCGGCCGGACAGAAGCTCCAACATCCGGGCGGCCTGGTCTTGGCTTTTGGGCTTGCCCAGCACCTTGCCGTTGCACACCACGATGGTGTCCGCCGCGATGACCACATCCGCCGGATCCCGCCGGATCGCCTCCGCCTTTGCCCCGCTGACCCGGGCCACCTCTTCGTAGGGCGGCCGCGCCGGGTCCATGGCCTCGTCAATATCTGCCGCCCGAATCACAAAGGGCAGACGAAAAAATCCCATCAATTCCCGTCTTCTGGGAGACTGGGACGCTAAAATCAATTCCATTGTTAGATTATGCCCCCCTGCGAACCTGTAGGCATATTATTCTACGCCTCTAAAATACAACCCTCTGGTGCATGCCCCCGGGTCGAAGGGGCGCTGATTCCGGTACGCGTCCAGAATCCGATCCACCTCCTGGGGACTTTCCGTGGTAAAATACAATCTGGTGGCCCACAGGCCGAGCTGTTGCAGCTCCGACAGCCGGTCCAGCATGTACAGCTTCTTCCCATTGAGCAACACGCTCCGGCAGGCGTTGCCGTCCCGGATCACCGGGAACTCGGCACCGGTGCGGTCCACCAGCTTCACCGTTCCCTGCCGGCAGGTGCAGCCGCCCGTCTTATTTTTAATGATACAATTTTCCGTCACCATCAAAGGCATCCGGCCATACACCAGCATCTCCGTATCCAGAGGCTTGCTGATATCCCGAATCTGGGGAAGACTCATCTCAAAACTCAGTGTAGCCGAGCGCAGCTCCAAGTCCCGGGCCGTATGCATGGCGTGGGAATTGAATAAATTTAATCCAAAATCCCCCCGGGCGTCCAGGCCCAGCTCCCGGACCGCTGCCAGCAGACCTAGATTCCCCACCAGCACCTCTTGAATTCCAAGCCTGGGCAACAGCAAAAGCTGAATTCCCAGATCCGTCAGCTCTGCGTCGTGTACAATTCTAGGCAGCACTGCCGTCACCCGCACCTGGTCAGTCAGCGCCTTGAATCGCTCCTGCTCCTGAATCACCAGATGCATGGGCACATACAGCCGGGTAGGCCGCATTTGTAGCATCCGCCTGGTGATCTGCTCCAAGGAGGTGACCTGTACGGTCAATCCAGGGGGAATCCGCCGGCCCCGCACCACCTGCGTCTTGGCAGGCCGGATGGTGCGCCGGTTTTCCCGCCGGGCGCGCAGCACCGTCAGGCCGTTCAAAGCGTCGCGGCGCATGGCGTTGATTGCCGCTGCCGAAAGCATCAGCCCCGGGGCCACCTCCGCCCGAACATTGACGCACCGGTATGGCGTGCCACCGGTTTTTGCCAGCCGGGCAGCCAAATCTTGGGCGGTCAGCTCCCGGCTCCTGGCCGGCTCCGGGCGGCTTCCCTGGGCGGTAAAGCTCCGCTCCTGGGGATCCGTCACCGTCAAACTGCTCCCCGCCGGGTTCACCTGCACCGTAAAGCGCACCGGGACCAGGGAGCGCTCCATGGACTCATAGCTCTGGCGCGCCCGCTCCAGCCATTGCTTGTCCTCCGGGACGTCCTCCCGAATGCCAAACATGTGCGGCCCCAGCAGCCCGGTATAATATCCGTCCGTAAAGCCCTGGCGGTTAAACGCCGCCGTCAGCTCTTGCAGCATAGGCCGGGTCACGCCGCCCTGCTCCATGGCCTGGCGATAGGTTTTGGTCACGCTGGCCACATACTCCGGCCGTTTCATCCGGCCCTCCAGCTTGATCGAAGTCACGCCCAACTGCTCCAGCTCCTTTAAATAGGGAATCAGGCAGTTGTCTTTCAGACTCAAAGGGTATCGATTGTCCGCGTGGCCAAAGCCGTAGCTCTGGCGGCAGGGCTGGGCGCAACGCCCCCGGTTTCCAGACCGGCCCCCAATGGCAGCGGAGAGATAGCACTGGCCGGAATAGCACATGCACAAAGCGCCATGGGCGAACACCTCAATTTCCAATGGGGTGTTGCGGCAAATAAAGCCGATCTCCTCCCGGCTCAGCTCCCGGCTCAGCACCACCCGGCGCATCCCCAGCGTGGCGCACAGCTGAACGCCAGGCAAATTGTGTACCGTGAGCTGGGTGGAGCCGTGGATCGGCACCCAAGGTGCGATCTGATGACACAGCTCCAGCACCCCCAGATCCTGCACAATAAACGCGTCCACCCCGGCCTTGGCCCCTTGCTCGATCAGCTCGCAAACCGCTCGAATCTCCCGATCTGAAACCAACGTGTTCAACGCCAGATGCACCGCCACGCCCCGGACATGACAATATTTCACCGCCTCTTCCAACAGCTGCGGTGTGAAGTTTTTCGCGCCCTGACGGGCGTTAAACGCGCCGCACCCCAGATAGACGGCGTCTGCGCCGTTCTGCACGGCAGCTCGAAGCGCCTCCATGGACCCGGCCGGAGCCAGTAATTCCAGCATAACTCTTTCTCTCCATTATGGTATACTTAGGTACAGTATAACACATTCCCTGGGGAACTTCTACCCCAATCACGAAAAATTTACACTTGGCCTCCGGCGTGGATTGCATTTCTCTTTGGAATATGATATGCTTGCCTCAAAACCGAACAATTATAGAATTAGGAGAATGGTTATGAAATTTGGATTCATCGGCGTGGGCAATATGGGCGGCGCTTTGGCCCAAGCCGCTGCAAAAACGCTTCCGCCGGAGCAAATTGGCGTCTCCTCTCGCACCATGGCAAAGGCCCAAGCCTTTGCTGCCAAGCTGGGCTGTCAGGCTGCCGCCAACCAGGATTTGGCGCGGCAGGCCCAATTTCTCTTTCTGGGGGTAAAGCCCCAGGCCATGGCGCAGATGTTGGCCGAAATCGCCCCGGTTCTGTCCGGCCGGGACGATGTGGCGCTGGTGTCCATGGCGGCTGGCCTTTCCATCGATGCCATCGATGCCATGGCGGGCGGCGGCTTTCCGGTGATCCGGATCATGCCCAACACCCCCGTGGCCATTGGCAAGGGCGTGATATCCTATGCGGTCAACCAGCGGGTTACCCAAGCAATGCTGGAGGAATTTCTCCACGGGTTGCAGGCCGCCGGTATGCTGGATCCGCTGCCAGAGCCTCTGATGGACGCCGGTAGCGCCGTCTCCGGCTGCGGTCCCGCCTTTGCCTATCTGTTTGCCGAGGCTCTGGCCGACGGCGGCGTGGCCTGCGGCCTGCCCCGGGCCAAGGCCCAGACCTATGCCGCGCAGATGATGCTGGGCGCAGCCGCCCTGCTTTTGGAGTCCGGCCAGCATCCCGGCGCGCTGAAGGACGCGGTGTGCTCTCCCGGCGGCTCCACCATCCAGGGTGTACGGGCGTTGGAGGCCCATGGGTTCCGCGCCGCCGTCTTAGAGGCGGTGATTGCCGCCTGGGAAAAGGGGAAAAAGCTGGGTTGATTTTCACGGTGCCATCAACTGGGAAAAATACCGCTATTAACCGTCTGCGGCCTGCCGGAACTCCGGCAGGCCGCAGCAATTTAAGACTGTGTGGCATGAAACAGGGGCTGAACCCTCTGGCGATAGATACGGATAAAGAACACCGCTGTCACCGCCATGCTCATCAGCTCCGCGATGGGGAAGGCCCACCAGACCATGTTTACCTGGCCGGATAGACTTAACAGATACGCCGCCGGCAGCAGAACCACCAGTTGCCGGCACAAAGAGGTGATGGTAGAATAAATTCCGTTGCCCAGGGCCTGGAAGCTGGCGCCCAAAGCGATGCAAATCGATGCAATGGGGAAGCTGATGCTGATAATCCGCAGCGCGCTTTGCCCAATGTTCAGAAAATCCGCCGAGGGATTGAAAAAGCCCAACAGTACCTCCGGCAGGAACTGAAACGCCAAAAATCCCGCCATCATCACGCAAAACGCCACCAGGCAGGCGCATTTTAGCGTTCCGGTGATCCGCTTTGGCTTTCTGGCGCCGTAGTTGAAGGCAACAATAGAAATGGTGGCATTGTTCAGGCCAAAAACTGGCATGAAGAAAAAGCTTTGCAGCTTATAATAGATGCCAAACACCCCGGTGGCCGTCTCCGTAAAGCCCTGCAAGATCTGGTTCATGCCGAAATTCATCACCGATCCAATGGCCATCATCACCACCGAGGGAATTCCCACCGCCATCACTGGTCCGGCAATTTTCCGGTGCAGCCGAATATGCCGGGGAGCTAACTGCAAATCCGGATTCCGGGTAAGGTTGAATCCCACCGCCATGGCTGCCGCCACCCATTGGCCGATGACTGTGGCCACCGCCGCACCGGCCACGCCCATGGCAGGGACGCCAAAACGGCCAAAAATAAAGATGGGGTCCAATACGATGTTGATCACCGCACCGGTGCCCTGGGTAATCATGGTATACACCGTCCGGCCGGAGGCCTGGAGCAATCGTTCAAACAGAACCTCTACAAAAATGCCCAGGGTGAAGATACAGCAGATGGCGGTATAGGCGGTGCCACCGCTGACCGTCTCCTCCACGGAGGACTGCATGGCATAGTATGGACCGGCGCCGAATATACCAAATAACATGAACAGCACAATGGAAATGGCTGCCAGACAGATCCCGTTGCCGGCGCATCGGTTGGCCTTCTCCTGGTCACCTTCTCCCAGGGACTTACTCAGCAGGGAATTTACGCCCACCGCAATACCTGTAGCGAAGCCAATCTGCATGTTCTGCACCGGGAAGGCCAGGGACAGGGCGGTTACCGCGCTCTCGGATACCTGGGACACATAGATGCTGTCCACCACATTATATAGTGCCTGCACCAACATGGAGGCGATCATTGGCAGCGCCATATTGGCCAGCAGCTTCCCCACCGGCATAACGCCCATCTTATTCTGCTGCAAAATTGGAGCAGTATTTCGGGACATTGCGAAACTCCTCTCTTTCTTTGTATCATATTTCTTTTTATTATACAGGATTCCCCTGGGGAATGCAATTCGTATCCTGCGCAAAAAAGGGAGCCGCAGTCCGGCTCCCCATGGGAATTTTGCTCAATTTGATACGCCAGTTCCGCTGGAGGCAATACCGTGAAGGGTAACGCCTGCCACCAGCACCCGCCGGGCGCCAAAATAATGGCCCTGCCAATATTCATCGTCCAGAGAGGCCACCGCAATGCCGCTGTTAGAGGCATGAATGAATTCCCCATCTCCGGCATAGATGCCAACATGTGTAACAATACTGCTCTGCCAGCTTGTGCCCTGGAAAAACACCAGGTCCCCAGGCTCCAGCTCGCTACGATCCACCACCAAACCGTCTTTTAGCTGCTGCACTGCATCGTAGCCCATGGAATAACCCATCTGTCCGTATACATAATACACAAATCCAGAACAGTCAAAGCCTCCGGGCGCTTTTCCACCCCAGACATATGGCGTGCCCAGATGGTTCATTGCCTCCTGTATCACCGCCTCTTGGGCAGACTCTAATTCGCCCGCCGCCACACTCTGCCATTGTAGGGTTTCATCGCCGCCTTGACAGGATATGGTATACACCCCATCGGACTGGACAACCTGCTCGGCGCGAACATAGCCGGTCATCTCGCCGCAGTTTACAGCGTACCAGTTATCGCCCTCTTCTAATACAATTAACTCTGTGCCATCTTGCAGAGCGCCAACAGCCGTCGATCCGGTATGCGCACTGTAACGCACCACAGCGCTTTGACAAGGCAACTGCACCGGTTGAAACACGGCGGTGGTATTTGGCGCTGCCGCGGCAGCGGCTGGGACGATTCCCGTCAAGCTCAGGGTCGTGGCCAGGGCTAGACTCGTTACTTTGGCGATGGCATTGTGTCGAAAACGCATATGTACAATCCTTTCTTGCAATGTTTTGTAAGCTTTGGTTACAAAACTGTAACCGATCATAACATATTTGTCTTTTTTTGTCAAGGGAAAAGGTTATGTTTTGGCTTTTTTTCATTGTATGTTCAAATTTTAAAAATATGACCAGAATCTTCCAGGGAAGCTTCCCAACTGCCCGCACGAATTGTGGCATGCCCTCCATCCCGCTGGAAGCATCTTTTTTAATATTTATCATTACACCTTTCCAAATATCCGAAAGTCCAGAAATTTCAGGAAGTTCGTAATTTATAGTAGACTTTTCTTGGCAGAGCGTATATAATAGCTTTACTTAGAAAACAAAAAAAGCCAGAGAGCAACCTGTCAAAAAATGCGCTACGCTTCCCGCAGAACGTCTTCCCCAGTATACACGCTACCGGAGAAAACGCTTGGGTTAGATTTTTTGATGGCCGAATCAATTGTTTTTTCTGGTTTTGACTGCTATGGACGATCAGAGAGAGGGAAAACATGGGAAATGTGATGGTGTCGGTGATTATGCCGGCTTATAATAGCGCAAAGTACATAACAGAGTCCATAGCGTCGGTTCAGCATCAGACCATGGAGAACTGGGAACTTCTGATTGTGGACGATGGTTCTACAGACAATACGGCGCAAGTTATTGCGCCTCTGTTGACAGATTCCAGGATTCATTATTATTCGTTGCCAGAACACAAGGGGGCGGCGTGTGCTCGGAGTATGGCGCTGCGCAACGCCAAAGGAGATTTTATTGCCTTTTTAGACAGTGACGATCTGTGGGCGCCGGAGAAGCTGGAGCGGCAGTTGGCCTTTATGGCCTCGTCGGCCTGCTATTTTAGCTGTACCAGCTACCACAAGGTGGACGAGTTTGGCAACAGTTTGGGCCGGTTACAGGTTCCTTTTCGCAAGGCCGGCTATTGGCTCGCCTATTTCACTGGCAATCCCATTGGAAATTCCACCGTCATTTATGACCGGCGTCATTTTGGCTTGCAGCAGGTGCCGGAGATTCGCAAGCGTAATGACTATGCCCTGTGGCTTCAGCTACTGCGGCATGGTGACGCCTGTTACGGCCTGCAAGAGCCGTTGATGTCCTATCGGGTACGGTTTAACTCCCTGTCTGCCCGCAAGGTGGCGTTGCTGCGGTACAACTGGCATGTAATCCGGCATTTGGAAAAGCGGAATATCTTTGTGGCGGCGCTGGGGCTGATGGGCTGCGCCGTTTGCAAGGTGCTCCACCTGGGCCAGAAACGGGAGCAGAAGCAGCAGGCCTTGGAAGGAATGACGCCATGAATGCGTTTAAAGCGCGTCTGCGGCGAGCCGCCCAGCAGAGTTATGGCCTATTTCTCCGCGTAGCACAGAATCTGCTGGGGCCGGATCAAACCAAGATTCTGGACGCCCGTCTGCGATTTCATCGGAAATTGAATCTCAAAAATCCGCAAACCCTGGCGGATAAGGTTTCCTATTTGTCCATTCATGGCCTTCCTCCCCTGGCATCAACCTGTACAGACAAATGGGCCGTGCGGGACTATGTGGCCAGCAAAGGGCTATCGGATATTTTGATTCCAGTCTATGGAACGGCGGTGGAGCGCGCCCAGGATGTGGATTTTGACCGGCTGCCAGAGCGGTTTGTGCTGAAAGCGACCCATGGCTGCCGGATGAACTATATCTGTACGGATAAAACCCGGTTGGACCTGGCTCAGTGTCGTAAGACCATGGACCGGTGGCTGCGCACCACCTATGGCACCTATTCCATGGAGCCCCACTATCGCACCATCCCCCACCGGGTCTACTGTGAGACGTTTTTGGCGCCGCCGGAGGATCTAGTAGATTATAAAATCCACTGCATTCACGGAACCCCTACCTTTATTCTGGCGTGCAGCCAGCGGGGCGGGGCGGCAGGACAGGCCTCATCGGTGGCCATGCGGCTGTATGATCCGCAATGGAAGCCCATCGACGGGCTGCGTTCTTTCGGTGGTCATGTGCCGGGTAGTGGTCTGATTCCAAGGCCAGAACGTCTATCGCAGATGCTGGAAGTAGCCAAAACACTGTCCGCAGATTTTGATTTTGTACGGGTGGATTTGTATCAAGTGGATGGCAAGGTCTATTTTGGCGAGCTGACCTTTACCCCTGCCAACGGCGTATTTGCCAGCTATCAGGATTGGCTGTTGGAAAATCAGGGGAAAATGCTGCATCTGCGCCCTAAAAACATATAAAAGCGCTTCTTTTCTCAAAAACAGGAGGTTCCTTGGGAAAAGAAGCGCGTATTTTATTGGCAGCACAGTTATTTTCGGCTATTTGTAGTCAGGTTTCGGTTGTTCTTTGGCGTCTGCTGCTGACGAAGCCACACCTGCATCACCAAACTGTGGGGCAAAAGCTTTACCAGACGAACCTGCATCCGCACAGGCAGGCCATGGATGGATACGTCCTTTTTGGTGCGATACAGGTCGTGCAGGGCGGTTTTTACCACGTCCTGGGGGGCATACAACCGGTTGAAATAGCGCACCGTGTCCTGGTTGGTCTGCATGGCGTGGTTGAAAAACTCTGTTTTGACCCATCCGGGACTGACTGCCATAACCCGAATGCCCTGGGGCTTTAGCTCCTGATTGATGGCCCGGGTATAGCTTAGCACAAAGGCCTTGGTCGCAGCGTAGGTGGCGATATAGGGCACCGGCTGAAAGGCAGAAAGGCTGTCCACCTGTAGAATATGGCCGCCCTGGCGCATATAGGGCAGGGTCAGCCGGGTCATGGTCAACAGCGCCTTGCAGTTTAGATCCAGCATATGCTGGTCGTCCACCAGCTCCACTTTCTGAAATGGTCCAAATTTGCCAAAGCCGGCGGCGTTGATCAAAAGCTTTACCTCTGGCCGCTCCCGCTGGAGCAGAGCGGCATATTGCTGGAAGCTCTCCTGCCGGCACAGATCCAGCGCAATGGGCCGCACCCGGCAGGGCAGCTTTCCATGGAGCGACATCAGCGCCTCCTCCCGCCGGGCAATGACCCAGACCTCGTCCGGCAGCACATATTGGGTTAGCTGAAGGGCAAATTCCCGCCCCAGCCCGGAGCTGGCGCCGGTGACAACTGCTATTTTCATTCAAAACCACCCTTTCGGAGACAATCCGACCATCTTCGCGTTGCAAAACGCGTCCTATGTTACAGACGATCGCGGAGACTTTTTATATAGTATATCCGGTTCCGGCAAAATCGTCAAGGAAGAAGTTTCCAGCATACCCCATCCAAAAGGATCATAGGCTGTACCACAGACAAGGAGGGATCGTGGATGAAACGGTTGGGATGGATGATGGTACTGGCGGCGCTGGTGTTGGGGCTTTTGCCCGGCAGGGCTAACGCGGCGGATTTACAGTTGGCGGGGAAGAGCGCCCTGCTGATGGAAGCGGAAACCGGTACGGTGCTTTACGAAAGCAATTCCCATGAAAAGCTGGCGCCGGCCAGCGTCACCAAGGTCATGACCATGCTGCTGATTATGGAGGCGATTGACGCCGGCCGGATTGGCTGGGACGACACCGTGACTGCCTCCGAGGCGGCTGCGGCAAAGGGTGGTAGTCAGATCTATTTAAAGGTTGGAGAAACCATGGCGGTGACGGACATGGTCAAATCCATTGCGGTTTCCTCAGCCAACGACTGCGCCTGCGCCATGGCAGAGCATTTAGCCGGCAGCGAGGCCGCTTTTGTGGAAATGATGAACCAGCGCGCCAAGGAACTGGGCATGGAGGACACCAATTTTGTCAACTGTACCGGCCTGGACGACGGGGAAAACGCGGATCAGCACCGAACCTCTGCCCATGATATCGCCATTATGTCTAGAGAGCTGCTGGTCAATCATCCAGACATCAAAAAGTTTACCACCATTTGGATGGATACGGTGCGAAACGGCGCGTTTGGCCTGTCAAATACCAACAAAATGATCCGGTTTTATGAAGGGGCTACGGGATTGAAAACCGGCTTTACTTCCGGCGCCGGCTATTGCCTGTCGGCCTCCGCCGCCCGGGAGGGAATGGAGCTGATCGCGGTGGTCATGGGCTGTGAAAGCTCTCCCGACCGATTTGCCGCCTGCCGGTCCATGCTGGACTACGGGTTTGCAAACTTTGCGCTGATTCGCGCGGAGATTACCGAGCCTGCCGCCGTACCGGTCAAGCTGGGCGTGCAGGAGCAAATTACCGCCGTCCCCGGTGGGGAAACTCAGCTTCTCATTGACAAAGGCCAGCGCAACCAGGTCACCACCCAGGTGGAGTTGGAGCCGGAAGTCGTAGCGCCGGTCAGCCAGGGGCAGCGGTTGGGTACGCTAACCGTCCGCGCGGGAGAGCAGGTTTTGGCCCAGGTGCCCATGGTAGCGGAGCAGGCGGTTCCCAGGCTCAGCTGGTCGGATCTGTTCCTGAAAATTCTTCGTCGAACCGCCGCCAGTGCATAAAGCAGAGTAATCCCTGGCAAGATATCCAAAAAAGAGGGCAAAAAAATGTGAAACTGTCTGATTGCAAAGCCCCGTACAATATGGTATGATATGGATATCCAGGCATGGTATGCCCACTCCACAAAATGGGCCTGCTTTGCAAAAAAAGGAGGAATTGTAACAACCCCGTTGGGCTCGCGGTGCGGCAGTGTGGAGACCTGTCGTAATGCAGTGTCACCTTTTCATTGGTGACTGCGAGATCGTCAGGGCGGAGGCCCGGCGATTAGAGCCAGATCGTATGGCAAGTTTAACCCTGAAAAATGTAAAGAAAATCTATCCGTTCAGCGGCGACGACAGTAAGCGGAAAAAGAAGAAGGGTGGCGACGCTGAGGAGAAGAAGGTCAACCTTCAGATCACCGACAAAGGCGTTGTCGCCGTCCAGGAGTTCAACCTGGAGATCAAGGACAAGGAGTTTATCGTTTTGGTCGGCCCTTCCGGCTGCGGTAAGTCCACCACCCTGCGTATGATCGCCGGCCTGGAGGAAATCTCCGAGGGCGAGCTGTATATCGGCGACCGCTTGGTCAACGATGTGGCGCCTAAGGACCGAGACATCGCCATGGTCTTCCAGAACTATGCGCTGTATCCCCACATGACCGTGTATGACAACATGGCCTTCGCGTTGAAGCTGCGTCATACACCCAAGGACGAAATCGACAAGAAAGTCAAGGAAGCCGCCGAAATTCTGGACATTACCCAGTACCTGGGCCGCAAGCCCAAGGCATTGTCCGGCGGCCAGCGGCAGCGTGTGGCCATCGGCCGCGCCATTGTCCGGGACCCGCAGGTCTTCCTGATGGACGAGCCTCTGTCCAATCTGGACGCCAAGCTGCGTAACCAGATGCGTGCGGAGATCATCAAGCTGCGTGAACGAATCAATACAACCTTTATTTATGTTACCCATGACCAGACTGAGGCCATGACCCTGGGCGACCGGATCGTTATTATGAAAGACGGTTTCATTCAGCAGATCGGAACCCCCCAGGAAGTGTTCAACCATCCATATAATCTGTTCGTCGCCGGCTTCATTGGCACACCACAGATGAACATGTTTGACGCCAAGCTGGTGAAAAAGAATGGCAAATACGCCGTCTCGCTGGCCAATCTGACGGTGGAGCTGTCCAGCGACAAGCAGAAAGCGCTGGCCGCGAACAATGTGGCGGAGCAGGATATCACCCTGGGCGTCCGTCCGGAGCATATCTCCCTGGTTAACAATGGCGGCATCGCCGCGAAGGTTGACGTCAGCGAGATGATGGGTTCCTCCGTCCACCTGCACGTCACCGCCATGGGCCGGGACGTGGTTCTGGTGGTATCCACCATGAACATGACTGGCGCAGAGGTCTCCGCCCTGACCGGCGGCGCCAACGTCCAGTTCTCCTTTGGCGGCAATGTGTGCCACGTCTTTAACAAGAAAACCGGCATCAATTTGGAAGCCTAACTGCAAATAGATTGTTTCCCCCGCTGCTTTCGCAGCGGGGGAAATTTTGCGAAACATGGTAGTTTTTGCATCTTTTTTGGTCATTTCCATCTTCGCCGCTCTGTCTTGAAAAAACTCCTTTACATACAGACGGTTTTCTATTATAATGGTGGCAAATGCTAGAAAATGAAGCGAGAGTTGCCTTATGAACATCGAATTTGAAAGCTACAAGGGAAAATTGAACGATCTGCAAGTCCCCTTGGATGGGCTGGCACAGTCCTTGAATCTGGAGGGCCTGCGCAATGAACTGGAGCGGCTCCAGGCTATGCAGGAGGCGCCCGGCTTTTGGGATGATCCAGAAAAAAGCCAGAAAGTTGTGGTCAAAGCCAAAGCCACGCAGACCAAGTTGGAGCGCTATGAGAAAATGCGTGCCCTGTGGGAGGACCTGATGACCATCTGCGAGATGGCGGCAGAGGAAGACGACGATTCCATGCTGCCAGAACTGCAAGAGGGCTTTCAGAAGCTGTCCCAGGAGATGGAGTCCTGCCGGTTGGAGACGCTGCTCAACGGGCACTATGATAGCAACAATGCCATGATGAGCTTCCACGCCGGCGCTGGCGGAACCGAGGCACAGGACTGGTGCCAGATGCTCTATCGGATGTATACCCGTTGGGCGGAGGCACACGGTTTCACCTACAAGATCATGGACTATCTGGAAGGGGACGAGGCCGGTTTAAAATCGGCGGATATCCTAGTGGAGGGAGAAAACGCCTATGGTTTCCTAAAGGGAGAAAACGGCGTGCACCGTCTGGTTCGTGTCTCCCCCTTCGACGCCAACGCCCGGCGGCAGACCTCCTTCGCCGCCATTGAGGTGATCCCGGATATCCAGGACGACAGCCAGGACGTGCAGATCAAGCCGGAAGACTATGAAATGCAGGTCTTCCGTTCCTCCGGCGCGGGCGGCCAGCACATCAACAAAACCTCTTCTGCGGTCCGCCTGATTCACAAGGCCACCGGCATTGTGGTGTCCTGTCAGACAGAGCGGAGCCAATTCCAGAACAAGGAAACCTGTCTGCGGATGCTGCGTTCTAAGCTGGTGGAAATCAAGGAGCGGGAGCACTTGGATAAGATTTCCGACATTAAGGGCGTGCAGCAGAAGATCGAGTGGGGCAGTCAGATCCGAAATTATGTGTTCATGCCCTACACACTGGTGAAGGATACCCGCACCGGCTGCGAAACCTCCAATGTCAATGCTGTTATGGACGGCGCGTTGGATCCGTTTATTGAAGCCTATCTCAATTGTGCGGCTACCGGCAATTGGGTTACAAAATAATCTCCTGCGTGGAGCCGCAGAGGGCGGAAGCCCTGGCGGCTCCGCTGGCTTTGCCCAGTGCCGGAGAAAATACGGCTGCCTTGCAGACCTGGAAGAAAAAACGGGAAAAGCCGGAAAAACCCCTTGACATTCAAAAGAATTGTGGTATAATATGAAGGACTTCACAAGTGAACAATTATGTGAATTATCCGGGGGTATAGCTCAGCTGGGAGCCGAAACGTTACCTTCGCCTACCCCCTTTGAGCAGTTATTTTTGACAATTTAATATGACTTCCCTTAATATCTGACATTAGCGGATTATTCGGGGGTATAGCTCAGCTGGGAGCCGAAACTTTACCTTCGCCTACCCCCTTTGAGCAGTTATTTTTGACAATTTAATATGACTTCCCTTAATATCTGACATTAGCGGATTATTCGGGGGTATAGCTCAGCTGGGAGCCGAAACTTTACCTTCGCCTACCCCCTTTGAGC